>CAJQGR010000009.1 GCA_905477785.1 uncultured Hellea sp. | reverse complement strand
CAGATTATTGAGAAAGGTAAAACTCGAGATATTTTTGAAAGGCCTAAACAGGATTATACAAAAAGCTTAATTACAAGTTCGTTTAATTTAAAAGAGCTTTTGAGCGAAGTTTGATATCAGCTTTTTTGAGACTGAATAAAGCTCTGGGGAGTATTTAGTCTTAACTAATATTTGGCATCGATGCGCATCCGGCCATAATAAGCCCCCAAAAAGGCCCCCAAAAATCGCTAAATTCATGTCTTGAAGAGCAAAGTTTATTTGCAAACTAAAGTCTCTTTATGATAGGGAAAATCGTAAAGCATGAATGAGAATAATAGATTTAGCAGACATTTATGTAGAAAATTGAAAATAGGAGTTAGTAAGAATGATTAGTTGTAAATCTATCTTTTTAGTCGTTTTCTTAGGATTTGTATTTCCATCATCCGTTAGTGCATTACGACTTAATGACATGCAAAAAGAGTTTGTTGGGGACATTACTAAGCTGAATGAACAAGTTAACACTATAATGCAGAAACCTGGAGTCGATGATAAAGAAACTCCATTGCGTACCGATGTAACCTATAAAAGGGTCATAGGAGTTAAAGTAGTTTCTGAACGTTGCCCAAAGGGATATAGCCCACAAGATTGTTATTCCGCCAAAATTGTTGCTGATGTTGATGGTAATAAATATTTTGTCTCAAATGATGCTGGAATAAATTCTATCATATTTTCTGAGGATCTAGATAATGACGGATTTACTGATGTCATTATAGAAAATTCCTATGGTGGCAATGCGGTCCCGCCCGAGTATGAAATAATATCTTACCGAGGCGAAGGTAGATTTACAACTTTTCCTTTAGACAATTACTCTTGGGAAGTACCGAAGTTTTTTCAAGAAGGTGAACGTTGGGTAATTCGTACTAAAAACATTTCGATGGGCGCTGGAAATACTGATTTGGAAGATGAAATTGTTGAGTATCGTATTGTGAACGGAAAGTTAGATGCCAAGTCACTTGGCAAGCGAATGCTAAATTTTTCTGTGGCAACATTCACTTCTGAAGAAGCAATACAAGCTGCAAAAAATAATGATGAGTACTCATGGAGTTTTGATTTTGATACAGATGCAGAAGATGAAATTTTACAATGCCGCATTTGGGAAAGGTGGGGTGTTTTATTGGATTGTTATATTCATGATCATAAAGGTAGCTGGGCTTTGGTGAACTCAGATCCGAACAAAAAGGATTATGGAGGCGCGCAGTGCAAAGTGATATCAGTAAGTGAAGAATTACAAAACGGTTTTCGCAAACTTAATTGTGACTTTGACGAGATAATCCTTAGAAAAGAAATATCACCGAAGTAGCAATATCCCAGCTATATATACCAAACCATATTAATTCCGGCGACGAATAATCCGTTCCATATCATAATCGGATAACTGACCATAGCTAGTCAGGGTTGTCATGGCGTTTTCATGGCCAAGGTTCAGACTCCAGGCTTTAAATTCCTCAATGGATAAACCCAGATTATACATTTCATGCACAATCATATCGCGAAAGCTATGTGGATTGTAATAGGCCAATCCCACCGATTAGAACGCATTTCTGAAAATATGACGTAATGGAGTCGTGTTCTGCCAGACATCCCGCAATAAATCTTTGGCTTCTATTCCAAAGCCTTTACCACGATGGACTTCCGTTTTAGGAAATATTGGATCATTTGGGATGATAAAATGGTGCCCCCACACGGACTTGAACCGCGGACCCCCTGATTACAAATCAGGTGCTCTACCAGCTGAGCTATAGGGGCACTTTTAACAAAGTAAGGCGCTCTTTAACCCCCTAGTTGTACTGTTGCAAGACCGAAAATACGCTATTAACAAAATTATATATTAATTTATTATCTAAAAAATATTCTTTTGAGTAAAAGTGCGTAATTTTATTTTTACGAAATATTATTAATTATGATATTTAACGTAATCGACACTTGCACGATATCATTGTAACGCTAGAAGTTGATTAATATGTCAAAAATTTTAATAACCTCTGCATTACCCTACATAAATGGTGTAAAACATCTTGGTAATTTAGCGGGTTCTATGCTGCCAGCAGATGTTTATGCGCGTGCTATGCGCCTTTTGGGCCATGAAGTTTTGTATATTTGCGCAACGGATGAGCATGGAACGCCAGCTGAACTTGCCGCGCAAGCAGAAGGGGAGGGTACTGTAGCTTATTGTAATGCTATGCATGAAGCTCAGAAGTTAGCAGGAGAAAAATTTAAGCTATCATATGATTATTTTGGTCGCTCCTCATCTGCGAGCAATCATAAGTTAACACAACACTTTGCCAATATCCTTGAAGAAAAAGGCCTCATTGAAGAACGTATCTCACAACAGGTATATTCCAATGCAGATGGACGGTTCTTGCCTGATAGGTATGTTGAGGGTGAATGCCCTAATTGTGGATTCGAAAAAGCGAGAGGGGATCAGTGTGATGGATGCGGTAAATTACTGGACCCAATTGATTTGATTGAACCTTATTCGGCTGTTTCTGGGTCTAAAGACGTTGAAATACGAGATACAAATCACCTTTATTTAAAACAGTCAGTACTTTCAGATGATTTGAAAGGCTGGGTTAATAAGGCAGAAGGATGGCCTCATCTAGCATCTTCAATAGCTAATAAATGGCTTGCTGAAGGACTTCGTGATCGTTCAATTACTCGAGACTTAAAATGGGGGATACCTGTTTTAAACAGAGATGGGTCTGTACGAGAAGGTTTTGAAGGGAAAGTTTTCTATGTTTGGTTTGATGCACCCATAGCATATATTGCTGCGACGCAAGATTGGGCGGCAGAAAATGGAAAAGATTGGAAAACTTGGTGGAGAACAGATGAAGGTGCAGAAAACACCAAATATGTTCAATTTATGGGAAAGGACAACGTAGCATTTCATACTCTTTCTTTCCCCACTACTATTTTAGGTTCTGGTGAATCCTGGAAGTTAGTGGACCGCCTTAAGGCATTTAACTGGGTGACTTGGTATGGAGGAAAGTTTTCGACTTCTCAAAAGAGAGGTGTATTTATGGACCAAGCTTTGGATATAGCTCCTTCTGATTATTGGCGTTGGCATTTGATTGCAAACGCTCCCGAAAGTTCTGATACAGCTTTTACCTGGGATGAGTTCCAACTATCTGTAAATTCTGACTTAGCAAACGTTTTAGGGAACTTTGTAAACAGAATAACCAAATATGCATGCGGAAAGTTTGAAGGAAAAGTCCCAGAGGGTGGAGAAATAACTGCAGCTGAGGAATGGTTATTGGAAGAGCTCAGCAAAAGGATACCCATGTTGATAAATTATTATGAAACAAGAGAGTTTCGTAAAGCTATGGCTGAAACGCGAGCTATATGGGCTGCGGGTAATGAATATTTAACGCAAGCGGCGCCTTGGACGCATTATAAAACAAATATTAAGCAAGCTGCTATGGGTGTTCGTATTGGTTTGAATTTAGTTTCTTTGTTTGGTATTTTAGCTCAACCTATAATCCCTGATGCAGCAGCCAAAATATTGGATGCGATGAACATTTCAGAAAATAACCGAAGCTGGAATTTTGGATCCTTAGAAAAAATTTCTTACTTGGTAAATACTTTACCGATAGGTCATGAAATAAATTCGCCCGAAGTACTTTTCCCGAAAATTGAAGATGATGATGTAGAAATTTGGACTAAAAAATTCAAAGGTAGCGATTAAAAACTAACCATATTAAATTCCTACTACTCTGATTGGTTTTGCGCTTGTATTTCAGTGTAATATCGTAATAACAATAAAGACTTAAAAATAAAAGGCTGCTCCATGATGAACTTTAAAAAAATATATTTTGGGTTAACAGTAATTCTAATGACTGGGTGTTCAGTAGCAGTTGAAGACGTTTCAGTACCTGAAACTACATCATCGTCAGTAAATTCTGAGATACCAGCCTTACCCGATGGAGCTTACTTACTTTCAGGTGTAACTGTCACTGAAAATGGTCAAATAAGTGAATTAAAGCGTAAGCAAATCAAAATTTATTCTAACGGCCGTTTTATGTATGCATTTAATAATGCACAAACAAATAGTATTGATGTCGGGGCTGGAGATGCAACATGGTCAAATGGGATAATGATTGAAGTCCCAAGAGTAAATCATGATGGCCCAGTGTCGGGTTATAGTTTTGATGTAGATATAAACCAAACTACAGATGGTTTTGAGCAGACTATCATTGGAATGAAATATGAAGACGGCCGAATACTTGATATGGTCGAGGAATGGAATATTGCTTCTAAAGCTGTATCAAAGTATGATGGGCTCTGGAAACTTAAAAGCCGGTCACCTTCATTATCTGATACTAGCGAACCAATAATTTATAATGAAACTAAGATGATTGGTGGCGGTCATTTTATTTGGCTGAATAATGTAAGTTTTCAAAATGAAGAGTCTAAGAATTTTGGGTTTGGCACATTTAATATTGATGAAAAGGGAAATGCTGTTGAAACAGCTATGGTCAGCTCCATGACTGATTATGAGGGGTCTATAAATAATATAAAAATTGAGTTAATAGACTCAAATTCTCTACAGCAAACCCACATTGAAGGTGGTTTAAGCATTACTCAGGTATATGAAAGAATGTAGATAGTTATCGTGGGGTAGTTGAAAAGTTTATTCTGTAATTTTCTATTTTCTTTGCTTCATATATTTTTGTTGATTTGCGAGATAGATAAGTGATGCAGGTCAGAAGTATAATGCCAAATATAGCTGTGTAACCTAAACTAGTGTTAAGGTCGTTACTCTTAGTCAGCTCAACTACAAGCCATGATAGCCCCCAAAGTATTGAAAAGCTAAATGCTAAATTTCCCTTTGATTTATTGATAATTTTGGTAGCTAAAATTAATGCGAGGCTGAGTATGAATATGTTAGTGGGTATATCATATTGCGAAGTATTAAAGATAACGCTGGCTATAGGGGACCAATTTAAGAATATCGCTAATGAGGTCCATCCTGCTATTAGACTTATTGGCAAGAAAACCCATAGATTTTCTGATTTATCGAGAGCTGAGGAGTTGGTGGATAATATAATCATAGCTGTTGTTAAACAATAAACTATGGGGATAAAAACTAATCCTGTTCCCCATAAAGAAATATTGGGAGTTCCCCAACTGGAAAGTATAGACCATAAACAAATCCCTAAAAACCCAAACCCTGTTAACCAACCTATTTTACGAAAAATTTTTCTTTTACGATTAACTTTAAAGCTTTGAAGAATCGCATAGCCAATGCATCCTATGAAAATTGGAAGCCATATCGAAAATGCAAAACCATAGGGTACAAGTAAGCTGTCATTGGCTTCAGAAAACTCTTTAGCCGATCTACCATAGCTTGAAATCTGAGGAATTGATGACAAAATCCACATCAGAGGTGCAGTTATTATATTTAGCCACTGTCTTAGTTTATCTAAATTTAAGTTTTTCATAAAAATTATTACGAAACAAATATAAGAAAGGGGCAAATTAGAAGAAAATTTCCATTTTTTAAAATTAAGAAAAGACAACCCAAAAGTAATTGTGTTAATGTTTTTAAAATTAAGAAAGGGCTTCCATGCAAATTCAAATTTTCTCTAAAGGGATAGATGTTTCAGTACCACTTCGTGAACGTATCACGGGCAGACTCGAGGAAATGATTGATAAATATATTCACCGTGAAGGAGAAGCCCAGGTTTCAGTTAGTAAAGAAGGCCCTGGGTTTAAGACGGTTTGCTCAATACATTTACCGTCTGGTGCGACAATGGAAGGACAGGGAGTGGCTGCTGATGCTTATACCGCATCGAATGAGGCCCTTGATCATGTTGAAAAGCGTTTGCGGCGATATAAACGACGCCTAAAAGACCATAGCAAAAAAGCTAAAGCTAAAAACGGTATGATGTTTGTCTTGGAAAACCCTGTAATTGAAGACTCAGAAGATAACACAGAGTATAATGGAAATATTGAGCCTTTAGTAATAGCTGAGAAATTAAGTAAAATAAGAACACTTACTCCAGGAATGGCAGCCTTTGAGTTAGGCTTAGCAGATAATGGTGTAGTTGTTTTCAATAATGCAAAACATGGCGGATTAAATGTTGTTTTTAAGCGGTCAGATGGAAATATTGGCTGGATTGACCCATCAATTGATAATATTGGATAATTGTAAAAAACAAACTAAATGTTCATTATTGCAAATTAAATCTAAGCAATAAGATAGTAATCCTCTCTTTATGTTGACCTAGTATCACTTTGCGTCTATGTGGCGGCGTTAAATTTAAAAAGCTTAATAACATACATATGAAGCTAAAGAATGCGAACTTATATAATGAATAAAGATAATTTATTTCATGGAAAAAACATACTCTGTGACTTAAACGTTACGAGTAAAAAACAGTTGCTACAAGAAATGGCTACTCAGTTGTTAAAGTCTATGGAATTGACTGAAACTGATATCACATGCCGTGATATAGTTTTAGCTGCTATGGAAAGAGAGAGATTGGGCTCAACCGGAGTTGGTTCTGGCGTTGCTTTACCACATGCAAGAATTGAAGGTATAAAAGATGTGTATGCAATATTTGCTCGGCTTGAAACACCTATCGAATATGACTCAATTGATGAAAGACCGGTTGATTTAGTTACACTTTTACTAGCGCCAAAGAATGCTGGAGGAGCTCATTTGCGCGCATTGGCAAAAGTTTCTAGAACATTACGCAAACCCGATATGCGTCAAAGGTTAAGAGCCGCTCCTAATAAAGAAAGTTTATTGACAATACTTGTTGAAGACCGGAGCGCTACAGCTGCCTAGGATTTAATGTAATTAGTCTCTGCTAATTATTAGTTAAGGCCTGACTTGAAAGTTAATTTTTAGAGTTTATGTCTCTTTTCAAAATTACGTGTAGGACATTAAAGTTTATAAAATGAGTGAAGTAGGAAATATATCTTTGAACTCTCTGGGGTTTGCGAAAGCAAACTCAGATACTCGTGTTGTTGTGGCAATGAGCGGAGGTGTTGATAGTTCTGTATGTGCTGCACTTCTGGCTAGTGAGGGATATGATATAATTGGAGTGACTCTCCAATTATATGATCATGGAGAAGCAGTAAAAAAAGCTAAAGCGTGCTGTGCAGGACAAGATATATATGATGCTAAACGCGTAGCCGAAATGATGAATTTTCCCCACTATGTTCTAGATTATGAAGATAATTTTCGTGAAAAAGTTATAGAAAATTTTGCTGATACTTATCTCGCAGGTTCTACTCCGATTCCATGTGTGCGTTGCAATCAAACTGTAAAGTTTCATGACCTTTTAGCAGTAGCTAAAGATTTGGGAGCGGACTGCATGGCAACGGGTCATTACATAAATAGAGTGATGGGACCAGAAGGTGCGGAACTTCATAGAGCCCATGATCACGGAAAAGACCAGAGCTATTTCCTATTCGCAACTACCCGAGAACAACTTGATTATTTAAGGTTTCCGCTTGGAGGTTTTAGTAAGTCAGAAACAAGAACTTTAGCTGTTAAGTATGGTCTTAATGTTGCTAGTAAACCGGATAGTCAGGATATTTGTTTTGTACCAACGGGTAAGTATACAGATGTAATAGAAAAAATACGCCCATCAGCGGTCACTCATGGAGAAATTGTTCATCTAAATGGTAAGGTCTTGGGTAAACATAGAGGTATAATGTATTATACTATAGGTCAACGCCGCGGTCTTGGTTTGCCTGACGGTTCAGGATTAGAGCCTTTGTTTGTAATAAAAATAGATCAAGTTATGAACCAGGTTATTGTGGGCCCAAGAGAAGCTCTAAGGCGTAAAAAACTTTGGCTTGAAGACATCAATTGGCTAGGAGATGGAGAATACAATCAAAACCTTGATGGATACAAACTTAAAGTCAAAGTGAGGTCAACTCGTTCACCGGTGAACGCAACTTTTTTGCTTCTAGATGATGAACTCATAGTTGAATTAGATGAAGCTGATGAGGGATTATCCCCGGGGCAAGCCTGTGTTTTCTATAGTTCAGAAAATTTTGCAAAAAGAACACTCGGTGGCGGATGGATAGTTAAAACAGAATGAGTTATTCTATTGAAATTACATTAATACTTTTTTTCATATTTTGCATTCTCTGGATGATTTCTAATAAACAAGATAAAAAGTATAAAGATCAGAAAAATAAAACTCGATTAAAAATAAAACGAAAAAATAAGGAAAACTGAATTTTAGAAAACTACTATAAATCAGTGCCCACCCCCTAACCGGCCTAATTTAACCTTGTAGTCTACGGCTAGGCCATATTCTGGGTCATCATCAGAGTCTATCATCAATTGTCCTGCACGATTAAGTAACTTATGACAGTCTCTTGTGAGGTGTCTTAATCGAATTTCTTTACCTGATTGTGTATATTTTGCTGCTAATACTTCAATTGCCTGAAGGGCTGATTGATCCACTACACGACTATTTTTAAAATCCACTATCACAATATTTGGATCAGACTTGATTGTAAATAATGAACTAAAAACATCAACTGAGCCAAAAAATAAAGGTCCTTCAAGCATATAAATTTTAGTATCTTCCTTGATTTCTGTATTTACATTAATGCGTCGAGCTGCATTCCATGCATATGCTAGAGCTGATACTATCACACCAACGATCACTGCAACAGCTAGATCGTGCCAAACAGTAACTATCGTCACCAAGACTATTACTAAAGCATCAGTGATAGGTATACGTCGCATTATTGAAAAAGATTGCCATGCAAATGTACCTATCACTACCATAAACATAACACCGACTAAGGCTGCCAGGGGTATTTCTTCAATTATTTGTGAGCCAAACAAAATAAAACATAATAGAAATAAGGATGCAGATATACCTGAAAGTCTGGTTCTACCACCAGACTTCACATTAATCATTGACTGACCAATCATCGCGCAGCCACCCATGCCTCCAAAAAACCCAGTTACAGTATTGCTTATACCTTGGGCTACACACTCTTGAGATGCCCCTCCTCGCTCTTCTTTTATTTCCCCTATTAGATTTAATGTTAATAAGCTTTCAATAAGTCCAATCGAGGCGAGAATTAACGAATAAGGTAATATTGTTTTAAGGGTTTCTAAATTAAATGGCACATCTGGAATGTGAAAGACTGGTAGACCGCCTTCTATAGATGACATATCGCCTACGCGAGGAACGTCGATTCCGAGAACGATCACGAAGGCAGCAACAATGCCAATTCCTGCTAATGGTGCTGGAATAAAGTTAGTAACTTTTGGTGTAATCCAGATAATAAACATTGTTAGCGCTACTAAGCCTAACATCAAGTAAAGTGTACTACCACTCATCCAGGTGCCGTGAAGCATGTTAAATGGTCCATGTATTTCACCCACAGGGGCGGGGGCCGTTTGAAATTGAGTAAGTTGTGCTAAGAAAATAACAATAGCAAGTCCATTAACAAAACCTAGCATCACAGGGTGTGGAACGAGTCTAATGAATTTCCCAAGTTTTAAAACTCCTGCAATTATTTGCATGATTCCCATTAAAACTACGGTTACAAATAAGTATTCGACTCCATGCTTAGCAACCAAGGCAACCATAACAACAGCTAAAGCTCCTGTTGCACCTGATATCATTCCCGGCCTACCGCCGATGCATGCAGTTATAAGGCCCACTATAAAAGCAGCGTAAAGCCCCACTAAAGGCTCTACTCCAGCAACAATCGCAAAAGCTACAGCCTCAGGAACAAGCGCTAGAGCTACTGTTAATCCAGATAAGATTTCAATCTTTGTGCGATTAAAATCAAATGTGATTGGACCCATACGTCGTCTGGCCGGTATGGAAATTCTATTTGCAAATATAGATAGTGTAGAGCGAATCAAAATAAAGCTTTCTTGAAATTTAGTATGCGGAGCGAGCCTCTATACTCAGAAGGGAACTTGTTCAAGCCATGTTTTAAAATGTTCAGTGATTATAGTTTTCTAACTCTTCCTTCAAAGCACATAAATCCCTCCATGTCTCTCTTTTCAATAAAGGTTGCTTTAAAAGTAAAGATGGATGATAAGTAGGTAAAGCAATTATTTTTTTATCACCCAATTCAATCTTTTGCCATTGTCCCCTATTCTTCATAATTGAGGTAAGTCCTGTGAGAGCTTGGAGTGAAGTACTTCCTAATAATAATATTATATTTGGTGATACTAACTCTATATGACGTTTCAAAAACGGTTTACAAAAATCTAGGTCTTCATTCGTTGGTTTTTTTCTATCGGGTAATTTCCAATTAATAGCAGTTGTTATGTAAGTATTGTCTTTAGATTGGTTTATTGAAGCAAGCATTTTGTCAAGTAAATGCCCTTCAGGTCCAACAAATGGTTGACCTGCTTTATCATCATAGCGACTGGGACTATCTCCTATGACCATCAAATTAGCCTTTGAATTTCCTCTAGAAAATACACATTGTCTTGCATTGTCAGTGAGAGGTGATCTTGAAAAATCACCCATATATTTTTTTAAATCATTCAGATTTTTAATTTTTTTTAGATTTTTTTGAAGGTTATTATCAATTTTTATAATTTTTTTCTTTGTCTCAACTTTTGATTTAGTTGGTAGCCTAGGAATTACCTTAGATGGAGTAGCAGATAAAATTAGATCTGGAGTTTCAACACCAACTTGAGACCACCAATCAAGAGCAGATTTTAATTCTTCATTCATTATACTGTACCATTTTTTCTACGAAACTTATAATTTCATGAGCAATATTGATATTTGTTATTTTCTCAATTTCTTCAAGGCCTGATGATGAATTGACTTCAAGTAATTTTGGTCCATTTTTTGACCTTAATATATCTACCCCAGCAATTGGTAAGTTTAAAAAATTTGTAGCATCAATTGCCATTTTTCTTTCTTCATTGGTGATTTCAGTCATAGAACCGCGGCCCCCAGCATGAATATTTGACCTAAAGTCTCCAAACTTAGCAGTACGTTTCATAGCAGCAATGACATTTTTTCCTATCACAAAACACCTTATGTCAGAACCTTCGCTATCTTTAATAAACTCTTGTATTAAAAAAGGTTGTCGTTCAAAAATATATTTTGAAGTTATTTCTTTGGCAGCACTAATATCACTGATTAATGAAACAGTATCGCCTTGTGTTCCTTTTATTTTTTTTATTATAAAGGGATAGCCTCCTATACTTCTTACAGCCTCATTTAGATTATCTTGATTTGTAAATAATGCAGTTTTGGGAATGGCTAACCCGCGCTTACTAAATAATTGACTTGCTAAAAATTTATTACGAGAATTAGTGAAGCCGTATGAAGAAACAGTCGTTGGAATATTTGCACTTTCAAATATATTTATAAGATGCTGCCCAAAATCAGAAAGCGACACTCCTATACGAGGAATAACGGCATCTGGAATAGGGTCAAGCTTTGATAAATATACTTTCCCATGAGCTGGAATAATTTGATTATAAGTCAGCAAAGGGTAAACATTATGGCCTAAATCTTTACCTGCACTCATCATTCTCCGATTAGAATAATTGGACGGATCTGAAGTAAGAATAGCTATGTTTAGCATTTTTTAAAATCTCTTTTTTACAAAAATTATTAATGAGGCATCTGCGTCAAAGCAAATACTTGTTTTGCTAATTCATTCAGTTTATTGCCTAAGTAATATTTTTTATAAATGCGAGTCTATAAATGAGTTCAAGCACTGAAAATCCTTTTGAGCGTGAAAGTATGGAGTATGATGTAGTTATTGTAGGTGCCGGTCCTGCAGGACTAACCGCTGCCATTAAATTAAAACAATTGAATGAAAACTATAATGTAGTTGTCTTGGAAAAAGGATCTGAGGTTGGTGCTCATATTTTATCTGGCGCAGTGTTGGACCCTAGTGGTCTCACTCGCTTAATGCCAGATTGGAAGAAAAAAAATTCTCCAATTAAGAATAAAGTGAAGGCAGATAAACTTATAATACTTGGCCCGAATGGTTCATTTAGAGTACCTAATTTTCTAATGCCTCCATTAATGAACAACCATGGTAATTATATTGTTTCCATGGCTAACACCTGTAGGTGGTTAGCAGAACAGGCTGAGGCTTTAGGAGTTGAAATTTTTCCAGGGATGTCTTGCTCGGAGTTAGTTTATGATAAGTCTGGAGCAGTTAAAGGGGTAGTCGCTGGAGAGTTTGGAGTCTCAAAGGACGGAACAAGAGGTGATGGGTATGAACCAGGCATGGAACTTCATGGCAAATATACTTTTATTGCTGAAGGCGCCCGAGGCTCACTTGCAAAAAAGCTAATTAGTAAGTTTTCCCTAGATAAAGAATCTGATTGTCCTAAATTTGGCCTAGGTATGAAAGAAATCTGGGATGTAAAACCTGAAAACCATCAAGAAGGTTTAGTAGTACATACAGCAGGATGGCCTTTAGGTTGGAAGGCTGGGGGTGGGTCATTTTTATACCATGCTGAAAACAATCAAGTTTATTTAGGCTACATTGTTGATTTAAATTACAAAAATCCGCACTTATACCCTTATGCTGAAATGCAGCGTTGGAAGCATCATCCAGAAATCTCTGAAGTTTTGGATGGAGGAAAACGTGTTGCCTATGGTGCTCGAGTTGTTACAAAAGGTGGAATTCAGTCCATTCCTAAAGTTTGTTTTCCTGGAGGAGTACTACTTGGTTGTTCAGCAGGACTCGTTAATTTGCCCAGGATAAAAGGAAATCATAATGCTATGCATTCAGGCATTGACGCAGCAGAATCCGCTCACGCGGCTATGGTTAGTGGGTTACATGGAACAGAATTGTTAACTTATGACCAAGCTCTAAGAACTGGTCCTGTTGGCCAAGACTTAAGGCCCGTGAGAAATGTTGCGCCTTTGAATGCAAGGTTCGGACCCTTCTTTGGAGGAATGTTACTTGGGGGGATTGATATGTGGTCGGCTACTATTGCTAAATTTAATTTAATTGGTGCAATAATGAATGTCCCCAAGCTATTTTCGCGCAAAAGAACCATGACTTTATCACACGGCAAAGACGATGCTGCCACAACTGGAAAAGCTGATCGTTTTAAAAAAATTGATTACCCTAAACCAGATGGTGTACTATCATTTGATCGTTTAACAAATGTATCGTTTTCAGCTACAAATCATGGTGAAGAACAACCTAGCCATCTAAAATTGGTTAGCTCAATGGTTCCAATTGACTTTAACTTACCTAATTTTGATGAGCCAGCACAAAGGTATTGCCCGGCGGGTGTCTATGAAGTTTTAAGAGACGAAGATGGTTCAAACCCTCGTTTTCAAATTAATTCTCAAAATTGCGTACACTGTAAAACATGTGATATTAAAGACCCTAGCAGAAATATTATATGGTCAGTTCCTGAGGGTGGGGGTGGACCAAATTATCCTAATATGTGATATTAAAACTAGGAATTAATTTTGTTTAAATTGCAAATTTCTGCTTTATGCGTGTCGTTTCTAATATTAACATCTTGCACGACAGCACGCCTTCAG
>CAJQGR010000008.1 GCA_905477785.1 uncultured Hellea sp. | reverse complement strand
AGCTGCCGCTCGAACATGCCCATCAGGAAAAATGTGTTAGCATAGGCATCCGGCGCGCCCGTTGCTTGCGCGATCTTTGTATCATGATGAATCATCGACAGGTCACGATTAGCGCCTGCTTCCATAACAAGACGATGTAGCGTTATCGGGATTGAAATTTCTGGGAGTGTATCACCGACTTTCATGATGCACTCTTTTTTCCCTCGGGTGGATTAAACCGGAAAATATCGAGATGCGCTATCGCGACCACGCCTCCGTCTTGATTGGTATATGTGTCTTCTTGCTTAAAGAAGGCTCCCGCCCCAACGCGAAGCTCTTTCTTTACCAAGCTGATAAGTTTTGATGTACAGGTGATCTGATCACCAACATAAATCGGGTCAAAAAACTCAATCTCAACACTGGTCGCAAAGCTGAGCTTGCAGGGCGCTGGAACATCAAAAATAACAGGAATCGATATTTGCCGAGGTTCATATCCCGGTTTGGACAACCCATCTTCCGGTGCCCAATAAGGTCCAATTCCATATGTAAATGCCATCGTATTTGGTGCTATTATATCTCTATAGCCAGCTGCCTTAGCCGCTGACAAATCGGTATGTAGCGCGCAATCAAACTCTTTAGGTTCTAGCCAGCGCCTTATTGCACCAAGTTCAACGGCATCAGGGGAACGAGTTACACCAACAGTCTTTCCCACAAAACTCTCAGCGTCCTCCCATGTGCCCCATTTGCCCCAGCTAGGCTCGCTCACCTAACCGCTCACAGGTTTGAAATATGGAAGGTTAATATCATCAGTGGCTTTTTTGAACGTTACTTCCACAGCCATACCGATAGAAACATCATCGGGATTACAGTCGATAATATTCGTTTGCATTCTTATGCCTTCCGGCAAATCAATCCATGCGAGAACAATTGGCAGATCCTCTTTGAAAGCTTTTTCAACGCCTTCATAGGTAACGGAAAAGGCATAGATCTCTCCCTTTCCGCTAGCTTCGATCCAGCCCAAATCTTCTGACCAACATTCAGGGCACCGATCTCTTGGGAAGAAAATGGAAGAACCGCAGCTATTACACTTTTGCACGAGAAGTTTGCCGTCTTTGGCCGCATCCCAAAAAGGTTGCGAGAATGACTGAATGACCGGTAACGGTTTTAGATATTCACTCATGTCGCGCTCCTTCCGTAAATCGTCGTACACGCGTTCATAACTGACCCTCCAGCCGTTGTAATGATAGCATGCTCACAGTCTTTTACTTGCCGCTCACCCGTATCACCGCGAATTTGACGGAATGTATCAATGTAAAAAGCCATAGAAACGCCTGAGCCCGTATGCCCTCGGCCTGTTGCGTCCCCCATTGTCGTACAGGGCAATGAGCCGCCTGGGCCGCATTCACCGCTGGCCCATAATTTACCGGCTTCACCTATTTCGCAGATGCCATACCCTTCGAGAGCTGAACACTGGGTATATGGATAAGCTCCATATATCTGGCGTAGGTCCATGTCATTGATGCCTAGCCCAGCTTTCTCCAGAGCCCCCCGACTTGAGCTGCGATAGGCTTCTCTTGAGAAAACGTCACTCCGTAGTACCGGTGTCGCTCCCATGAATGCCATATCATGACCAAGTTCATAAGCGGCTGGTCTGCCCATTTCTTTAGCGATTTCATGAGTCGTAACGACAAGAGCGCCGCCGCCATCCGCAAGGAAGTTACATTCTTTGGAATGTAGCGGTGTAGAAATCATACGCGAATTCAAGACATCCTCGAGCGTTACGGGTTTCCCATGAAAAATAGACATAGGGTCAAGGGCTGCCCAGCCGCGCAATCCTACACTTACTGACGCCATTTCTTCAGGAGTTGTACCTGTTTCATGCATGTAACGGTTTGTAATGAGGCCCATAGCGCCGTTAAATGTCACGCCATAAGGATATTCCCATTCGGGATCTAAAGGCGCTGTCGCAAAGAAATTGATTAAAGCCTCTGTTGGGATATCTGATTGAACGGTGACGTGCGGTATGAGAACAAACTTGGCCCAACCGCTATCTAAGAATGATTTAGCAAGACGCAGACAATTCGTTGTTGAGGCTCCGCCAGCATTTAGGACACATATATCTTTGCATCCCTTAAGCCCAAGCGTCTCTGGGATTCGGCCCAGCGCCATATCCAGTGCCATTGAAGGTTGCGCCATTGGATTGACCGACAGTACCGCTTCGATATCGTCTTTACTTATTCCGGCATCTTGGATGGCTCTTACGCAAACATCTTTTAAAATATCCCATCGTTTACGCTCTGGATCGCGCTTTGTTGGAACTTCGGCGCAGCCAATAATTGCTAATGACACAACATCTCCTTCTTTTGCTTTTCTCTATGAAAGCAAAAAGGTCATTCAATCGAAAATCAAATTCTGCAAAGCCATTGTCAATTGCCGCCTAAAGCTCTCATATATCATTATCCGCAACTTCAACAGAGAGCCCATCCATGTCTTCCGTGACATGTATTTGACAAGACAGACGGCTATTGGATCTCCGGTCGTTAGCACTCAGCAACATAGCATCTTCAATATCGGCTATAGGCGGCAATTTTGCTTCCCATTCTGGTGCAATATAAACATGACATGTTGCGCAGGCCGCCCCGCCGCCGCATTCCGCTTCTATACCTGGCAACATATTATTATAGGCGGCTTCCATCACGGAATAGCCGGCTTCAATCTCAACAGAGTGATCTACGCCATCACGAAGTTTGAATAAAATTTTGACCATGTGTTATTGCTCGAAAAACGGTTCCGTCTTATCGACTTTTTTCGACTTCACGAAGAGATCAATATTGTCCTTAACGCTTTCAGCCAATGGTCTTCGTGCCATCTGCGCAGCTTCGGTCGTTGGCAAAACATATTCCCACAGCCCGGCCGGCATAGCAGATCCTTCAGGTCTGCGCCGTCTTCCGTCCCAACTGCCAGAAAACTCATTTGCCTTAGGCAGCCCCAAAGACAAAGCCTTCGCCAAATTACCAAGACCGAGTTCAAAATGCTCACGGCACTCCGATGCACTCCAAGGCCTTACGTCTTTTTCATTTAAAAGATCGGAACCAAAATTAAACCATTGGCGCGCATGGGCGAGCCGTTTCGGCATGGCCTTGATCGCATCTTGTTTTTCCTCATCCGTCAGAGCCTCCATCCAGCCATCTACATAAAGCCGATGAAAATAGCCTTCTTCGGAGAATTTTTTACACATGTTAGAAAGTCCAACATTCGAGCTACCCACAAAGCCTTCTAGAACACTCCACAGGGCTTGCTCTGCTAGAAAAGCGGTTACGACGAAATCACCCCAATTTCTTGGAGACGCGTCGAGTAATTCCATACTGTGAATGTCCTCAATTGATCGCCCAAACTCCAATTGGTTTTCAGGTAAATTAAAACTCTGTTCTAAATAATCCAGCATTGCCCGGGTTTGACCAAGTTCATCTTGCGCCATGCCTGCCATAGAGGAAAAGTCAGGTACGGAACGTCCGTTTGGAATGACCTTTACATACCAATGCCCAAGGACCCATTTACTATCTGAAATACAAAGAAGCTCACCAAGTAGAGCCTGACTTATGTTATCGGTTTTCATAATTTTTCCCGCTCTGTTGTACTACGCCGGTTTTCCCATTTCATCCAGCCAAAGGTCTCCCCGCAATCACCGCAGGTAAAAATAATTTCTGACACGGTGCCGCCAAAAGGGCTCGAGATTTTAGTGTTTTCAGAACTGCACCAAGCACACGCAACGTGGCGGTCAAATTCCGAAGAAAAACGTTCCAGAGGACCTGTCTTTTTAGGATTTTTGTTAGGCGTTCCCACTATGCCATGCCTACCATACCGTCTTGCCCAGCCCCCATACAGCCCGAAAAACTATCCGTGGGTGAGAGACACATCTCTACCCATAAACGTTCAGAATAGACAAAGCGCGCATGGGCAATCGCCAGTTGTTTGTTTTCAGCACGGACGGTTCCCAGATGCTGCAAGGGCCGCTCTGCGTGGTCACGTCCAAAAACTTCAAAGGTTCTATCCCCAGCTCTCGCTTGTTTAATCTTAGCCATAATAATTCCTAAATGACGTATCCATGAGATTGGGCTTTGCTACGCGCCGCCTCGCTCATATCATCTCTGGTCCAAGGTTTCTCCCAATCCACACGAATTTTGACGCTCTCAATACCGTCAATTTCACTCACTTTGGATTTCACATTGTGTTGCATCATTTTCCACGCAGGACAGCCGATACAAGGACAACGCATACCTAGCTCGACTTGGCCATTATCTTTTAGGTCAATGTCTGTGACCATGCCCATATCGTTAAGCCCGACTTTAAAATGTGGGTCGAGAACTTGATCGAGTGCATGAGAAACTTGTTCAGCGAGAGCTACCATAGCTTTTCACCCCATTCTTCACGGCGTAACCTTTCATAGGCTTCTGGGCGCATTGGCCCGCCTTTTCGCGCATTTGACCAATATTCCTTTTGGGTACATTGCTCCTGCGACCAGCTGTAGTTTTCGGCATCGTAAAGCATGGGATAAGGCATAGTTAGCACCCATTTCTTCTGGTCTTCATCATACTCGGCTGGGACTTTAATGCCGTGTTTGGCCGCAAAGGCACACGCTGATTGCAACCACTTTTCTCGCATGAAATCGTTCGTCCATTTCCGGATTTGATATTGCAACATCGCTGGGCGTGATTTCAAATCATCGGGTTTGCCAAACCACATCACGCCATGCGGGAATAGCCAATCAAAAGCTTCTTGCACGGCCGCCTTCGTTTCCTCAGATTTGTTCCAATAATACTCCGTCCAATGTGCGCCATGCCGCATATGGAATCCTTCTTCAAAATTCACCTTGCGTAAAGTTCGCCGATAAGGCGCAAAACTTGAATGGAGTTCAATATCTTTTGTCCAGTGAAGGCCAGCTCTATCCAAAAGACATTGCGCGACAACGAACTCGACATAGTTGCGAATTGGCACTTCCATAATCGGCCATGTGAAAATCTTGGCGATATCATCGTGAAACGTGCCCTCATGAATATCAACATCAAAGCGTTCAGCCAAAAGGCCCTGCTGATGAGCATGGCCGACTTCATCTTGGATTGTCGCACAGACCGCTATTTTTGCGCCGATGTCAGGCGCCGTATCATAGGCCGTATGAGCCCATGTCAAAACAGTAACCTCGCTTATGGCAGCAATATGAATGACTTGCTTCAATGCTTCTCGGTAACCCGGAGATAAATCCTCTACATTTTCAAACAATTCGCCAGCTTCGATACGTTCGATCTGCTGCGCCTCAATGTCACTAGATGCTTCCACCATGACGTTCATTTCTTCTGCCATTTTGACCTCGCCGTTCAATTACTGACCTTAAAGTATGTTTTAGACTCAAAAAGGTCAATAGAACTATCCTGCGGCGAAATGCATATCAGGCAAAACTTTTGACTTTTAAAATACGGGCTTTACAATGGGAATGATGCAATGCTTAGTTAAGGCCATGAAAAAGAAAGTTCAAATCAACGGTCTGGATGACTTTGCAAAGCATTTGGACAAACCCTTATTCACCTCTTACCCAATAGAGATTACGACTGAGAAAATGCAGCAATATTGCCTTTCTGTGAATAACCAAGAATGGGTGCATTGGGATATAGCAGGTAGTCGAAAATCGGGCCTAGAGGGACTTATTACGCCAGGACTATTTATCCCGTCCTTATACCCTCAAGTATTTTGGGATCACATCGAAATGCAAAACGTCCCACATATTTTAGTCAAAAAAATTGAACATATTCAAATCTACCGACCTATTTATATGGGTACTAGAATTGACCTGACCTCAACCATCACCTCAGTAAAACCTCGCAGGAAGGGCATTGAAGTTGATTATGATGTCTCTTTTGATGATGTGGAAACGCGTGACCATCTTGCAGATGCAAGATTTATTCTAAGGTATTGGTAGGCGCTTTAACGCCATTGGTTGTTTCTAGCAAATTGGTCACCATCACGCGGGCAGCGCGCCCAATTTCTTTTCCTGAAACAGCGCTTGATTGCCTATAAATTTCCAGCAGCAATCCATCCGTCAAAGCGACAATCATGGTTGCCAATGAACGCGTGGGTAGCTCTGATCCAAATTCCCCGTTATTTTGACCCGAGATAATAACATCAGACAATTTTTGATACATCTGCTCATATATGTCTTTTACGGCTGTTTCCACGTCATCCCCACGGCCCTTGAACTCAGTGGCCATCACGACTGGCAATAGCAAAAGATATTGATCCAGTTCACCCCCAACCCAAATGATGGTATCAAGGAAAATATCTATTTGGTCTGATGGTGCGCCTGATTTATCATCTATCGCAGAGAAGATTTTCCCAGAAAATTCTGACTGGGATTGCTTTAAAATATGCAGCAATAGTGCATTCTTATCTTTATAATAAAAGTAAATTGCACCTTTAGTCATCCCCACTTCGCGGGCAATAAGATCCATTGAGGTGGATCGAAATCCTCGCTCCACAAACAAACGACAGGCAGCTTTCTCAACGGCGTGCGTACTTTCTGTGCGGCGTAATTTATTACTTCTGCGTTTAGATACGGGCTTCATCACTTTATTTTAACGAGAAATAACGGCTTCACAAGCCCCAATAATTGGTTATATTCGGCAATAAGAATCAGTCATATAATGTAACCTATTTGTCAAAAGAAACACATATCATCAGAAATGCTGTACCCTCACATTTTGGGGGAATGACGATTATTATTCATCAGACTCTCAGCACATATGGCGTAGATGCAGACGCTGTATTTGAAAAATCTGGCATTACATACTCCAACTTGAACACACCTGAATCTCGCATTTCCGGACAACAATATGCGTCTCTCTTAAAAGAGAGTATCCGGGCAAGTGGAGATGAAAACTTTATATTTACCACTGCAAAGTTCATCCAACCTTCGTGCTTTAATGCTCTTGGCTTTGCCTTATTTTCCAGTCGAACCATCCGTAAATTCCTCGAGCGATTCGAACGTTATTGGTCATTTATTTCGACCGCAGATGGCATAGAGTTTGTTGATAATGCCGAGGGTCCGCACCTCATTGTGCAGCAGAGAAGAAATACCTCTGATGATTACATAAATATGATGTTTTCCGTTGGGAGCCTCATCTGGATCAACCGGATGATTGAGTTAATGCATGGGCCAAAGTTCAGACCCACCTTGATAAAAATAGTCGATATTGAAATGAGCCCAGCTTTCAAGAACGGACTAGAAGAATATTTTGACTGCCCGATTGACTACAACACAAATAAGTACGCCTTGCATTTTCATCCAGAAGACATGGAGCACCCGCTACCCACAGCCAATGCAGGACTTGCGCAACAAAATGATGAGGTCATCCTCGGTATTTTAGCTCGCATGGCGAAAGCAGATGTCCCGATGAGAGTACGTCATAAGCTTTTAGAACTTCTGCCCACGGGTGAATATAGTAAAGCTACAGTCGCAAAGGCTTTAGGATTTTCTGTAAGAGCCTTTCATAATAAATTGTCTGAAGGCGGTACGTCATACCAGGATTTGCTCGATGAAACACGGTTGAAACTGGCGACTCAATATTTACGTCAGGAGCGTTACAATGTTGGTGACGTCGCATTCTTGTTAGGTTTCTCAGATTTTTCTAACTTCTCACGTGCTTTCAAAAAATGGACGGAACAAACCCCAACGGAATTTCGCGCTCAATTCATTCAATAAAATAGGGGGTTCCAAAACCTCTTAACACACCAATCTTTTGCCGATATTACCTACAGTTTATTCCAGAAGCAGCTTAGAGCACTTGACGAGATGTAAGGGATTACTAAATGAATAACGAAAAAACCAGTACGAATAACCCGCTTAACGCTGTCCACACAGGCAGGATGACTGCTTCGCAGTGGTTGATTGTCTTGATTTGTTTGGGCCTTCTGGCCCTGGATGGATATGACGTACTTTCAATAAGTTTTGCAGCGCCTGGAATGACTGAAGAATGGGGCCTCAGTAAAGCCGCACTGGGAGTCATATTGCCGCTGGAATTATTAGGCATGGCATTTGGGTCGATTGGTCTCGGTTCATTTTCTGATAATATGGGTAGAAAACTGACAACCCTGTTTGCGCTGGTACTTGTCACTATTGGAATGTTTGCAGCCGCAATTGCCCCTAACGTCTATCTCTTAGGGATAGGGCGTATTATTACTGGAATAGGCGTAGGCGGAATACTTGCGACGGCCACCACAACGGCGGCTGAGTTTTGCAACAATAAAAATCGCTCGCTCGCTGTTATTCTGGTTGCAGGCGGATATTCTTTTGGGATATATCTGGGTGCAACTTTTTTAGCACCGCTTTTAAAACAATATGATTGGCGTATCACTTTTCATCTTGGCGCCGTAATGAGCTTACTATTTATTCCGATTGTGTATGTCTTCGTCCCAGAAACAATTTCCTATTTAAACCGAAAACGTCCGACAGGTGCGCTTGAAAAGGTTCAAGCTATACTCCAGAAAATCGGTCATAAGCCTGTTGATACGTTAGGTCCTGTTCCGCAAAATACTGCAGAAAAAATTTCGCCCATTACATTATTCAAGCCTCAAACCGCGCTCGTCACAATCATTCTTATGCTTGCTTATTTTGGGAATATTGGTACCTATTATTATTTTGTAAAATGGCTACCAACAATTGTCACCGACCTTGGCTATACTAAATCTGAAGCCACGATGGTTTTGGGCATTATCAGCTTAGGCGGCGTTTTCGGTTCAATTGGTGTAGGCTTCATCGCCCGCCTTGTTCCAGTAAAGCCTCTTATGATGATCACTTTATTAGCTTCGGCCGCTGGCGTTGCTCTTTTCCCTTATTTCGTTGGATCACTTGTGAATATGAAAATTGTTGGCTTTGCTACAGGTGTGGCTATTTTCGGAGCCATTTCAGGATTCTTCGGCCTTTTTGTCGCCTCTTATCCAGCATCTCTATTAAGTTCAGGGTCAGGATTTGTACTCGGCATTGGTAGAGGGGGAGCTGTATTAGGCCCGTTTATACCAGGTCTCTTATTTACTGCAGGCCTGGACCTCAAACTTGTAGCTATCATCATGGCCGGAGGCTCATTAATTGCCGGCTTCATTATTATCTTCTTGCCTCGAAAAACCGATGCCATCGCATAGCCTTAGTCACTCAACAGGCGAGGCTTAATAGCTTCGCGGCATGCCCAAAACATGCTCACCGATAAAATTGAGCGTCATTTGTTGCGTCACCGGCGCAAGACGAAAAAGCTGTGTTTCTCGTAGCCAGCGCTCAACATGATATTCGCGGGCATAGCCATTGCCCCCGTGAGTCTGCACGGCAGCAGAACAGGCTTCAATTGCCGCTTCGACGGCCAAGTATTTTGCCATATTGGAAACTGATCCAACTGCAACAGATGGGGCACCGCCATCAAGCATCCATGCAGCGCGCTTGACGGTGTCCCAAGCAGATTCGAGCTTGGCATAGGCTGCGGCGAGCGGGTGCTGAACGGCCTGATGCCCGCCAATAGGCTGACCGAAGACACTTCGGTCATTGGCATAATCTACCGCCGTTTTGATCGCGAGACGCCCGACCCCGATTGCGCCAGCGGCCACCAATATGCGTTCTGGATTGAGCGTACCTAAAAGCTGTCCAAAGCCCGCACCTTCTTTACCGATCAGGTTACTGGCCGGGATCCGCACATTATCGAGGAATACTGAATTGGATTTGTAATAGCGAAAGCCGTGCTTTTCGATCGGCGTGTAGGTAATGCCTGGATTAGGCAGATCGATTAAAAACAATGAAATCCCGTCAGAGCGGCGTTCGGCATTCTCAAGCTTGGTCGTGCGCGCGACTAGAACAATGGCGTCGGAGCGCTCGATATTGGTCGAATACCATTTCGCGCCGTTAATGACATAGTCGTCCCCGTCGCGCCGGGCATAGGTTTTGATATTGAGCGTATTGGTGCCGGCATCGGGCTCTGACAGGCCAAAGGCACACATCTTTTGCCCCTTCGCCATGTCCGGTAGATAGGCCGCCTTTTGCGCGCCGTCGCCGTGAGATTTGATAATATTGGCTCCGAGCGTCCCAAACAAATAGCCCAGCGCCGGTCCGCCCCCGGCTCCGCCTCGGCAAAGCGCTTCCATCGCCAAAGCGATCTCTGTGATACCGGCCGGCGTTCCACCGTGTTCTTCTGGAAGGCCAAGAGAATAAAACCCATGTTTACCCATGGCTTTAAAAAATTCAGTCGGATACTCGCCCCCGTCATCTTTTTCCCGCCAATAGTCCGGTCCAAATTCTCCGCCGAGTGCAAGTGATGTTTCGACCAGCATGTTCTGTTCGTCATTTAGGGCGTAATCCAAGTCATGAGTCCTTTCTTCTATGTTATCCGTATATAACAGATTAAAGCCAGTGAGGCAGTATGCAATTAATGCATTTTATAAGTGAGTAGATTAGAGCCGAAATTATGACCCGCTATCTGGAAGATATTGAAATCGGTGAAAAACGAACCTCGGCTTCGGTGAGAGTGAGCAAGGAGGAGATCATCAAATTTGCCAGTTTTTTCGATCCACAACCTTTTCACATCGATGAAGAAGCCGCCAAAGCCACACAATTTGGCGGACTGATCGCGTCCGGCACCCATACGCTGGCCTATTGGCGCAAGCTCGATGATGAGATTAATGGCGACATCGCCTATATATGCGGGCTGGAATACGAAAAGGTTCGCCTTATTACGCCGCTTCGCCCTGACGATGACATGTATCTGGTGTCTGAAATTTTAGAGGTGACGCCGTCACGCTCTAAACCTGATCGCGGCGTTCTCAAAATCGGCTATAAAGTCTATAATCAGAAAAACGAAATCCTGGCGACGCTGTCCTGTAGCAGTTTGGTGAAACGCCGGCCCTAAAGCGCCCCGATATGTTCGGCCGTTTTATCAAGCACCCAGGAAGCATGCTTCCACACACCGGTCTTCCACTCTTCCGTATTGGGATAGAGCATGTGCAAGAGCTCTTTCTTGATCGCCTTGCCCTTCGCGCTGTCCAGATCACCTTTCACATGTAGCCAATTGTCCTTGATCAGTGCCATCAGTATTTTGGATAGATCGCCAGTGCCGTACTCCACGACCATGGCGCAGGTGTCCTTGTCCGGATAAAAACTCTCAAATGAAGCCACGGTGGAGCCGCTATTTTCATAGTCGACCTTGTCATTGTCGAGTACGTCCATGCCGCCGTCAACCTTGTTGTCATACCATTTGTTGAACATCTTAGCGCGCGGTGAGTCTTTTGGATAAACATGTAGAATAATCCCGTCAGCATAGTCCCCGAGCCCTGTATGCAAGTCAATCAGCAAGGCCTTTTTTTGAGGCGCGAGGAGCGGAAGCACTTCTCTGCGGAAGGTCTGATTTGTCCAGCTCGGTCTAAGTCCCCCGTAAAACAAACCATTTTCATCGATACGCTGCCCCACCATAGCGGTCGTCGCGAATTTCTTCTGGCCATGTTCCGCGATCCAGTCATAGATCGCCTGCTCGGCTGCTTCGTCAAAATCATCCGGCATAAATAAATGTTGTACCAGCTTGTAGTCCTTATTGACCGAATAAGGTTTACTGAAATCGACATAATTGCGGTTTATGTCGATATTGTTTTCGTCAACCCGGCGGCACCAGGCCCATCCATAGGGATTATGGCCGTGGACAAAGATCAGTTTCACATCGGCATATTTTGCCATGATTTCTGGTGAGCGTAGCATTTGTATTTGAATGCCGGAACCACAGTAGGCTTCCGGCCCATGTACACCTGCAACAATGAGCACACCGGTTTGCGCGTCATCCGGACCATATTCAGCGATATCCATATGGATAGTTTCACCGTTTGGTGCCGGGAGTGGATGTGCAACTGATTTGACCTTGGCCCCCGCTACACGCGCGGCGAATAAAAACTTATCTCGGGCTTCAAAATAGTCGTCTGAAAAAGCTGTGAGAAAATCGCTCATATTTCATCCCTTTGTTGTGACCCCAGATATGAGAATTCTTCGAATTGAATACTTATCTTTACGTTATGAGTTTTATTCAATCGCGAGATTTTCTATCTTGAATGCTGATCGACTTAAAAGAAAGGACCTATTCACTGGAAAAGGAATTGAACCCGTCATGAAACGAACACCTTTACACGACATTCAGTTGGAAGCTGGCGGCATTGCCGCAACATTTGGAGAATGGGAACGCATTGCTATTTTCGGCGATCCAGAAATGGAAGCCGCCACAGCTCACGAAAGCGCCATTATTATGGACAGCTCAAGTTTTGGGAAGTTTTCCATTACCGGTAAAGACGCGGCCAAAGCGATTGGGCGTGTCATCCCCAAAAGTGTGGAGGATCTGAAACCTGGCCATGTCACGCACTTTGTCCTTCTTGACGAAAATGGCTGCGGCATCGACGACGGCGTGGTCAGCCGCCGATCAGACAACGAATTTTATCTGATGACAAGTACGGGCCGTAGTGCAACCTTCCAAGACTGGATCACAAAACACTGTAGCGAGGCCGGCTTCGATTACCAAATCGCGGACCAATCTCATGACTTTGCCGCTATCAATCTAGCCGGGCCAAAAGCTCGGGAAATTCTAAGCGCCATCACCGAGGGCGATATTTCCAAAGATGCCTTTCGCTTTATGCGTATCAAAGACATGGACATCGCGAATGTTCCCTGCCGGGTCTTGCGGATCGGATTCTTGGGTGAATTAGGATTTGAACTCCACGTTCCATCAGGTGAGGCCGTGAAAATTTGGAACAAACTCCGCGGTGCGGGCGAACTTTACGGCGCAAAACCCACCGCTATCATGGGTATGTCAGTATTACGTCTGGAAAAAGGTCATATCATTCCCGGCCATGATATTGATGGGACAGCCAATTTATTCGAAGCCGGAATGAGTTTTACCTGGGACCGCGGTCACACAGGGTTTGTCGGCGAAGATGCCTTAAAGGCCCTTGAAAACAATACGCCAGAGAGACGGCTTGTGCGCTTTCAAACCCAAGGAAAGTGTGCCATTTCGCCTGCCGGAATAATGATGGCCGGCGACGAAGAAGTCGGAAAAATGCCGTCTGTGCACTACAGTCACATATTGGATAAAACTATTGGGATTTCCTTTGCTAAGAACCACAAAAATCTGATCACAGACGGGAAAGTTCGCATAAAGACCGAAGACGGAATTGTCGGAGCCGAGGTCTTAAAAGGTTATTCGTTTTTTGATCCCAAGGGTAAAAGAATGCGCAGTTAAGGGGTGAATTGACAGGACACCTGCCTGGCCGACTAATACGGCGATTATATATTAAAATTCGCCGCGCGCCAGTTTTGCCGAGCGCTCAACGGCCCAGACGGCCCGCTCCCAGATCATGTCTTTCCACTTATCCTCACGCGGATAAAAAACTTCTCGCACATTCTGTTTCACCGCGTTCCATTCGTCGGTCCCCGGCGTGCCGTGGGCATGCATCCAATTGTCATGCATCAGTGTACCAAAGACCTGTTCCGGTGGTACTGTGCCGTATTCGATGACTACAGCGTAACTCTGTTTTCCGGGCAGCAAGGCCTTCATTCCCAAGACAATGGGGCCTTCGGGGGAGCCGGGGAGATCCTCGTCAATATCCGCCGGGTCCATGGTCGAACGAACTTCCCCCTCGTAGGCTTTTTTAAACGCGATGAATTCCGACGAGCCAGGTTCGTATCCGTGTACCATATAGGGTACACCATAAGGACCTAGCCCAGTATGGAAATCTATGACGCTAACAATGTCTTGCGTTTTTGTTAGTTTCGGTAGCACATCTTTCATTTGAATGTGCGACCAAGCCGGGCCCTCGCCACGGAAAAACATTCCATCCGGATCGTGGCTTTGGCCCGTGACCATGGCGGCAAGCAATCCAACCTTACCATGTTGGGCCTCATAATCCGCCAAGCCCTTACCGAGTGCGACTGAATCCCACTCAGTGGGCACCATGACCGGACGCAACACGTCATAGCCAGGATGCGGGATGAAGGGTTTGGAGAAATCGTAATAATTACGATTAAGGTCAATATTGTTGTGGTCTGTGCGCCGCAACCACGCACAACCATAAGGGTTATGAGCGTGGACCAGAATAACGCGGAGATCCGCATAATCATTGATTAGCCCTGAATTTAGGAGTGCTGCTTGTGGGCCTGAGCCAGCAAATATTTCAGGACCGTGAGTGCCACTAATCAAAATAAGCGCGCCTCGGGCGTCGTCCGGACCAATTATACCAAAATCGAGATAGAGGTCTTGACCGTCCGGACCTTTTTTAGGATGCCGAATGGAAATCACCTCGCCTCGTTTGCTCATCGCGGCAAGAAACTTGGCGCGCGACTCTTGATAATCATCGCTAAAATTAGGCTTGGCATTGTACATATAAATTCTCTACTTGTCTTAAAAGAGCCGTCAAGCTGCAATTGTCAATTCTATATTAGAGAATTAGGCCTCGCAGACAGTATAAGTGCCCAATTTGATAAGCTTTCAGAAGCGTGCTCTAATAGAGTAGCGCAAAAAGGGGAATTTATGGGAGCGGAAATAAACACGCAAAAGCCGTTCTGGCCAAAACGTATGACGGTATTGGTTTTAGCATTTTTTGCATTCGTCATTTGCTACCTTGACCGCGTAAACATTTCGATTGCCGCCATCAGCATGCAAAAGGAATTTGGCTGGTCTGATGTTGATAAAGGGTATGTCTTTAGCTTCTTTTTTTGGGGTTATTTGTGCATGCAAATTGGCGGTGGTTATCTCGCCAATCGATTTGGAGGTAAACTTGTTCTTGGCTGGGCCGTCGTTTTTTGGTCAGTCTTCACATTAATAACGCCAATAGCGGCATTCATGTCCATTCCCGCTTTACTGGCCGTACGATTCCTGATGGGTGTTGGTGAAGCTGGCCTAGCTCCGTCTTCTTTTACGGTAGTTGGACGTTGGTTCCCTCAGACAGAGCAATCTCGAGTTATGAGCTTTCTTTCTTCTGGAACGATTCTCGGAACCGTTGGCGCACTTTTGTTAGGCCCCAAGATTGTAACGACTTATGGCTGGGAAATGATTTTTTACGCCTTTGGAGCTTTGGGATTCATTTGGGCAATCTTTTGGTATTTTTTGATAAAGGAACACCCGGATCAGCATCCATCGATTACGAGCTATGAAAGAACAATTATCGCGGCTGGGGGCGGTGTAAAAGAAAAAGCTAAAGTTATCCCCTGGAAGGAAATCTTCTTAGCAAAGCCTGTTTGGGCACTTTGCATTACAGGCTTTGCGGCTTCATGGACGCTGTATATTTTTCTATCCTGGCTTCCCAGTTACTTCTCCGATGTACATAAGCTCGACCTCGCTGGGGCAGGGATATATGCAGTGCTGCCTTGGATTGTCATGTTTCTCATGATGAATGTGACCGGCTGGGTTGCAGATTACATGCTGAAAACTGGCATTAGCGCGACAAAAACACGAAAAATTTTAATTGGCTTTGGCTTATTAGGCTCTGCAATATTTATGTACTTTCTGAGAGATGCTGAAAGCGCAAAATCTGCAACAATCTTGATGTGCGCGGCCTTAGGGATATTAGCTTTCGCTTATGCAGGCCTAGTTCCAAATAGTCTGGATATTGCGCCGCGTTTTGCCGATATTATCTATGGAACACTTAACACCTTTGGAACCGCTGCTGGCGCAATAGGGGCGATTGCCGCTGGTTATATTGTTCAGCAAACCGGATCCTATGAAAATGTATTCATCGTAACAGCAATAATTAGCGTGATTGGTGGAGTTTGCTATCTCGTTCTTGGTTCAGGCGACAAGCTCATTGACTGATCTCGTTTCAAATCTATTCAAACTGAGGTTAATGAAACGTCTTCTCAGGGTTGTGTTATGCGCAATATTAAATTTGCTACAATCGATGAACCTAGTTGTCGGATAAATTCTATATCAAGGTGACTTTGTTTTTGCCAAAATTGACCAAGCAAAACCACCCAGTCAAATGTATGAATGATTGAAGTAAGAGGACGTTATGGATTTTTCTTTAAATGAAGAGCAAGTGATATTGTTGGAAGGATTCAAACGCTTTTTAGAGAGTGATATCCGGCCAATTGCTGATGAGTATCGTGATAAGTTCATTCCTAAAGATATGGCTTTGGACATCCAAAAACGCCTGATCCCTTTTGGAGTAGTGAATGGCATGGTGTCCGAAAGCGATGGAGGGATGGATTTGGATCAGGTCACCTATGGCCTTTTAATGCATGAACTGGCGCGAGTTTCGCCCGACATAGCTGTAACAACACAGATATACGGAATCACTACCAAATTAATGTCAGCAGCCCCCAAGCACCTCAAGGCTAAATATCAAAGGGATTTGATGGATTGCAATACTGCCGCGAGCGTTGGCCTCTCGGAGCCTGACGGCGGATCAGATATGGCGGGGGTGAAATTAAGGGCTAAGAAAGACGGCGATAATTACATCCTAAACGGCGAAAAAACTTGGAATTCCAGCGGAGGGTATTCTGATTTCATATTTGTACTCGCCAACTTTTCTGATGGCAGTTCAGATCAAGGGCTCGGCCTCATTCTCGTAGAGCGCAATCACGGCTATCAAACAAAAGATTTAGAGAAGACTGCGCTCAATTCTCAGTCGACCGCTCAGGTGTTTTTTAATGACGTTAAAGTGCCTGCAGAAAATGTTGTCGTGTCCGCTCCCAACGCCATGAAATCTATGCTTGGGACGTTAGCTATGTCTCGTCCGATTGTGACAATGATGGCGCTTGGCATTGCCCAAGCCGCACTCGATGAAGCCTTATCATTTGCTAAAGATCGCAAACAGTTTGGCGGCCCTATTGCGGGCAAACAGATGATTCAAGATAAATTGGCAACAATGGCCACCAAGATCGAAGCTGGCAAGTTGATGGCCCTTAAAGCCCTGGACCAGATCGACCGCGGAGCACCTGACCAAGTACATGTTGCAATGACGAAGTGGTATGGAACCGAACTGGCCTGTGAAGTCGTATATGATGCCGTTCAAATTCATGGCGCGAGCGGGATCATACGTGAATATCTGGTTGAATATTTAAACCGCGCCGTTCGTGTGTTCCCCTTCACAGAGGGTACAACTGAAATTCAAAAACTTATTATAGGCAGAGCTTTAACTGGCATTTCAGCGTTCTAGGTATGAAAATGAATCTAAATAAACTCCACAATGTCGAAGACTTCAAACAGGCCGCTAAACGCCTGCTACCGCGTGCTATTTACGATTACATGGCTGGTGGCTCTGACGACGAAACGGCTCTGCGCAATAATCTCACGGCCTTCGATCAATATAATCTCATTCCTGATGTTTTAGTGGATGTCAGCAATATTGACATGAGCGTAAATGTTTTGGGTGTTGATATGAAGCTCCCCTTTTATCTCTCTCCCAGCGGTGGTTCAGGTTTGTTTCACCCCGACAAAGAAATAGCTGTCGCCAAAGCTGCTGCTAAAGCGGGCATCATCTATGGGCTTTCAACCTTTTCTACCCAAGGCATTAAAGCCGTCGGCGCATCTTCGAGTGGGCCCAAAATGTTTCAGTCTTATATCGTAAAAGATAGGGAAATTACGCGCGATCATGTGGCTTGGTCGAAAGAAGCTGGATATGATGCATTATGCCTCACAGTGGACAGTTCGATTTCAGGCAATCGAGAACGCGACCTCAGAAGCGGGCTAAGTTTTCCGCCGAGGCTTAAATTATCCACATTACCGGACTTTGCGCTTCATCCAAGATGGGCTTTAGGTTTTTTGACCTCAGGTAAATTTGAGATGGCAAATATTTCTCACCGTATGGACGCTCTTGGCGGCGGTATGAATACCTTTGAGCTTGCCCACCATTTGATGGACAAGACCGTTACCTGGAAGGACGCAGAGTGGCTTGCTAAAGAATGGGGAGGCCCCTTTGCTATTAAGGGCATACAATCGGTGGGAGATGCAAAGAAGGCTTTCAAAATGGGCGCTACAGCTATCATTGTTTCCAACCATGGTGGCCGCCAGCTAGATAGTTCTTCCCCGGCAATCCACCGCATTGCCCCAATCCGTCAAGCGGTCGGAAACGACATTGAAATTATTATGGACTCAGGTATCCGCCGAGGGTCTCATATGATTAAAGCCTTGGCGCTAGGCGCCGATGCTGTCTCATTTTCAAGACCCTATATTTACGGACTAGCCGTTGGTGGTGAAGCGGGAGTGACTAGGATTGTTGACCTATTGAGAGCTGAAGTGGAGCGAGGAATGGGTCTTATGGGCGTGACCTCTGTTAAGCAGCTAACCTCCAAACATATCGAAAAAGTCAGCCAATGAACGCGCCTCTAAAGCTTCCCAATATGACGCTTGACGATAAGTATCGTCTGGATAGCGGCCGCGTGTACGTGACTGGTCAACAAGCCATCGTCAGGCTAATGCTTGTGCAGCGACTTATAGATGAGAAAGCAGGTCTTAATACAGGTGGTTTCATCTCCGGATACCGGGGTTCGCCTATGACCGCGATTGATGTAGAACTCTGGCGTGCTGGAAATGCTATTCTTGGAGAGCATCACGTTAAATTTTGGCCAGGGCTAAATGAAAACCTTGCTATGACCTCTGTCTGGGGGACACAGCAAGTTGGTTATAAAGGCGATGCGAAATATGACGGTGTTTATGCCATGTGGTATGGCAAAGGCCCAGGGCTGGATCAAACGATAGACGGATTACGTCAAGCGACATTACATGGGTCTGCTAAGCATGGCGGCGTACTCGTGCTGTGCGGTGATGACCCAGATATGACGTCCACTGTTGATCCTTATCATTCTGAGCTCTTATTCGAAGACCTCCTCATGCCGGTATTGTATCCGGCGGATATCCAAGACGTATTCGATCTAGGAATCTACGGCATTGCGTTATCGCGTTTTTGCGGGTCCTTTGTGGGATATAAATTATTACCGGAAACCATTGAAACTGCGGCGTCAATCAATGGTGATTATAATCGCATTAAAATTAAATATCCCAAATTTGTATTTCCGCCTGACGGGGTTAACGCAAGGCGGGGTGATGACATTTACGGAATGGGGAAGAGAGCACGCAAATATAAACTTCCTGCAGCTTTAGCCTTTGCAAGAGCAAATAACCTAAATCGCGTAACACTTGAAAGCCCAAAGAAAAAATTTGGCATTGTCGCCATGGGCAAAGAATGGCGAAATGTCCAACAGGCTTTACATGATCTTGGTATTTCGGAAGCCAAGGCAAAATCACTGGGTATCAACATTCTTAAAGTCGCGATGCCGTTTCCGTCTGATGACGACCTTTATCGCACCTTTGCCGAGGGCATGGATGAAGTATTGATTATTGAAGACAAACGAGAACAAATTCAAAACGGATTTACGCGCGGATGTTATGATTTACCCAAAAGCAAGCGGCCGCGCATTGTGGGACGAACGGACGAAAACGGTAAGCCTCTTGTAATTGCGTACGAACGAACAACGCCTGACCGTATCGCAAAGATTATCGCGGACCGAATTGCTTATTTTTATACAAGCCCATCTATTGATGAGCGTCTCAAATTTCTGGATGATTGCGAAAAAACACTCGCCAAGGCCGATGCGATTAATACAAGGCGCGTTCCATATTTTTGTTCTGGCTGCCCCCATAACACGTCTACGAAAGTGCCAGAAGGCAGCAAGGGTGTTGGTGGCGTCGGGTGTCATTACATGGCGACTTGGATGGATCGCGATGTCGAGGGCTTCACACATATGGGCGCTGAAGGCGCGCCGTGGATTGGTGAAGAACCATTCGTTGAGACTAATCATGTCTTTCAACAGCTTGGAGATGGAACATATTTCCATAGTGGGTCTTTAGCTATTCGTGCAACGATAGCAGCCAAGTCAAATATTACCTTCAAAATATTGTTTAATGACGCCGTGGCCATGACCGGCGGGCAACCCGTTGATGGGCAGCTAACAGTTCCCATGATTACACATCAAGTGTTTCAAGAAGGAGTGAAACGCATAGTCGTCGTCACTGACGAGCCAGATAAATATGGAAATAATGCTGGCTTTGCTAAAGGCACAACTATCCACCATCGCCGAGAGCTGGATAAAGTACAGAGAGAACTCCGCGATATCAAAGGGACAACAGTTCTAATATACGACCAGACTTGTGCAGCGGAGAAACGCAGACGTCGCAAACGTGGCACTTTTCCGGATCCAGCTAAACGCGCTTTCATCAATGACCGCATCTGCGAAGGCTGTGGAGATTGTTCCAAAAAGTCCAATTGTCTTTCAGTTCAACCAATCGATACCGAGTATGGTCGGAAAAGAAAAATACACCAATCATCCTGCAATAAAGACTATTCTTGCGTTGACGGATTTTGTCCAAGTTTTGTGACAATACACGGCGGGGACATGAAACGTGGTAAGGCGCGAGACAGTCTTAAAACTGTAATCCCGGAACCCGAAATCTATAAAATAGAAAAATCTAAAACCTATGGAGCCTTGATCGCAGGCGTCGGCGGAACAGGCGTGATTACGATTGGGGCGCTTCTGGGTACGGCGGCTCACATGGAAGGTAAAGGTGTGTCGATCGTTGATCAGATGGGCTTCTCACAAAAAGGCGGCCCGGTCATGACCCATATACGTTTTGCCAACGAGCAGTCTGATATAAATACGGCCAGACTGACGATTGGTGCAACGGACTTGTTAATTGCTTGCGATATGATGACAACAGGCATGGACAAGGTTTTAGAAACATTAAATTCCCGTAGAACAAAAGCCTTCATTAATCTTGAAAAAACAATGTCGAGTGACTTTATTCACGACCCTAATCTCGATTATCCTATGACGGCCCTTCAAAACAGATTTTCCTCAGTTCTGTCCGCTGATAACATTGAATATCTGGACGCCACGCAATTGGCGGTAAAACTTCTTGGTAATTCCATTGGTGCAAACCTCTTTTTGGTCGGGTATGCTTGGCAAAAGGGCGCGCTGCCTATTGGACGGGCCTCTATCTTCAAGGCGGTTGACCTTAACGGGGTGAAACCTGAATGGAATAAACAGGCCTTTGAATGGGGCCGCCTCGCGGCTCATGACCCGCAAGCAATTAAGGCCTTTTTGAATGATAAACCCTTAACCCCTAAAACAGATGACGAATATACCGCCGCCCGAATGCAAGACTTAACCCTTTACCAAAATGCAGCTTATGCCGACAGATATAAAGCCCTTGTTGAGAAAGCGGCTTTAGCGGAGGCTCAAAAAACAAAAGGCCTAAGCGGGCTAACCCGCGCCGTCGCAATATATGCCTATAAGCTAATGGCCTATAAGGATGAATATGAGGTCGCCCGTTTGCAGACCGCGCCAGAGTTCAGAGCCAAACTCCAAGAGGCATTTGAGGGCAAATATAAAATCAAGTATCATCTTTCTCCGCCCCTTTTAGCTAAGAAAGACCCACATACGGGTCAGCCCCGCAAGTATGAAATCGGCGGCTGGATTACGCCTATATTTAAAATTATGGCGAAGATGAGTGCTTTGCGCGGCACTGCTTTTGATATTTTCGGATATACCGAAGAACGGAAGATGGAACGCGGCTTGATTAAAACATATGAAGAAACTGTCGATAGTCTTATTCTTGGTCTAAACCAAGACAATCATAAGCTCGCAATAGATATCGCCTCATTCCCTGATGCCATTCGCGGCTATGGCTTTATCAAAGAGAAGAGCGTCAAGGACGCGACAACGAACTTGAATATGCTGCTGTCTGCCTATCAGGAAAAAACTACGACGAAGGCCTCTGCATGACCCCTTTTATGGAGACTGAAGGAGAATTTAAGCAGTGGTTAAGCTGGAAGGAAGAAGTCTTCGAGTTCGAAACAGCTGGTCCATTCTATTTCAGGAAAGAGAAGGATAGCTACGTTTCCGCATTTCGCGCAGCCCGTAAACACATGAATGCGGGCGGCGTGATGCATGGTGGCTGCCTTATGGCCTTTGCTGACTTCGCACTATTTGCCCTTTGTTATGATCACATAGACGGAAATTACGGCGTTACAGTCGCCTTTAACTGCGAGTTCATTGATGGGCCTGTGATAGGAGAGCTGATCGAAGCTCGCGGCGAAGTCATTCGAGCCGGCGGATCTCTGATATTCATTCGCGGTATTGTAACGGCCGAAGGTCGACCCTGCTTAAACTTCTCAGGCACCGTTAAAAAATTCAAGAAAAAATCATGACAGTTTTATCAGGCATAAAAATCATAGAGATTGAGGGGATTGGACCTGCACCCTTTTGCGGCATGCATCTCGCTGATTTAGGAGCAGATGTCATAGTTATTGAACGTCCCGGGGCACCTGCATTCGGCGATAGCGGCAATACTACAATTACGAAACGCGGCAAACGCATCATAAAGCTAAACCTCAAAGACAATGACGATAAGACGCGGTTACTCAAACTTGTAGAGCATGCTGATGGTCTTATCGAAGGTATGCGCCCGGGAGTTATGGAGCGGCTTGGGCTTGGCCCAGATATATGCTGCGAAATTAATCCCAAGCTAGCCTATGGCCGAGTCACAGGATGGGGCCAAGATGGGCCTCTTGCGCATGCGGCAGGTCACGACATCAACTACAATGCCTTATCGGGCGCTCTTTGGTATTCAGGAAAGCCGGGGGACCCACCCTTTGCGACACCTACGATAATCGGAGATATCGCAGGGGGCGCATTATATCTCACGATTGGAATGCTCGGAGCCATTCTTCAGGCTCAGCGAACGGGTAAAGGTGATATTGTTGATGCAGCGATGATAGATGGCTCTGCTCATATGATGAACCTCATTCTATCTCTAAAGGCTACAGGGGCCGTGAGTTTTGAGCGTGGTAAAAGCGTTCTGGATGGGCCTCACTGGTTTGACACATACGTTTGTTCTTGCGGAGGTTTTATTTCGATTGGATCTCTAGAATCTAAATTTTATTCTCTCTTACTAAAGCATTTAGACTTGTCCGATGACCCTGATTTCAGGGACCAAATGAATACTGGTAATTGGCCAGTTCAGAAATCCCGGCTGACCCAGATTTTCAAAACCAAATCCCGAGACGAATGGTCAGCTCTCATGGAAGGTACGGATGTTTGTTTCGCGCCCGTTCTCCATCCTGGGGAAGCTGCAGAACACCCCCACATAAAACACCGTCAAATCTACCAGACGATAGAAGGGAACATTGAGGCGGCACCAGCACCAAGGTTTAAAAGCCAGAACCCTAAGACAAGCCGCAAAAACTCTGTCCCGACGAACGTCAATCAGATTCTAAAAGAATGGGGACATGCGTAATGTATGATTGGAATTGATAAGCTGCAAGAGTTTAAGGATAGATAGCTATAAAATTTATCTTTATTAATCAGTATCTTATATTATAGAAGTGGCGCACCGGGGAGGATTCGAACCCCCGACCCCCTGATTCGTAGTCAGGTACTCTATCCAGCTGAGCTACCGGTGCATGAACTAAAGATAATCTATAAGTTCGTGGCGTTAAAGCGTCTGTTCGATATAAAAGCAAGCTTTTTTTAGTTTGGTATTTAATAAAATAAGTTTGTTATTTATTTAAAAGATATTTTTCATAGTAACGAACACTTATTCCAGATTCTTCATAGTCCATATCCCCTATAGGTTTAAAACTGTTCTTGATATGAAACTTATGTGAATTCTCATTATTGGGATTAGTATTCACTTCACAAACAAGCCTCGGTATCTTCATCAATAAAGCTTTTTTTTCGAAATCATTATATAGTTTTTTTGCTAATCCTTTGCCATGTGCCTTAGGGTTAATAATAACTCGGTCTATATATAGAAATTTTTTATATTTATTTCTTAACCAAGAAAGATTTTTGTGGTCATAATCAGCATTGTTTGAGAAACCAATTAATACTCCATCTCCATCATTTATTTGTTTTTTATAAGTTGCTTTATTCAAAAGAATTGCCAAGCTTTTATCATTGAGTGGTGCAAGCCAATGAACAAATCTTTCATTCATTTTTAAAATTTTTATATGATGGTGTGCTTCGATATCGCCAATCATTTAGACCCCTCATATACCGCCCGAGTGAGAGACCTTGCCACGCATCGCGCAGCCGCAGATCCCAATTCTGATAATATCGTTGGGTTATCGCAAGATTTATGACCAGTTGATACTGCAAAAATTGTATCGCCATCAAGTGGTGTATGGCTAGGCTGTACTGCCATAGCTATTCCATCTTGAGCCATAATCGCAATTCGTTTTAATTGATTTTGCGTTAAATTAGCATCGATGGCCACAACACCTATGACTGTGTTTTGACCAGCTCTGTTCAAGAAATTTAACTTTGTATCTTGTGGGTGCGCATATTTATAATTTTTCGGGGGTCGCTCACCACCAAACTCATTGTTAACTTCATATGGCCAAGCCCAAGGACATTTAGTACCGGGCATAAAGGGTGACCCAACAGAATTAGCAGCTATTAAAGCTCCAACGGTGAATTCGTTAATTGCCTCTGAAGCACTACCTATTCCGCCATTATAAATTCCGGACATGGCTCCATATCCAGCTCCTATCCTACCAAGAGTTAAATGATTAGAAACTGACTCGCATGCTCTTATACCTAGACTTCTAAAAGGTGGATTGATGCCCCAATTTTTGTTCCCCCCATTTGCATTGTCAAAAAGTATCGCACTTGGTACTATAGGAGAAACAGGTATAGGGCTGGGTCCCACTTCATAACCTATACGCTTTTTACCAAGCCAGGCACATACTCCATCAGCTGCAGCTAAACCGTAAACTGACCCTCCCGATAAACAGATGGCATGGACTTTATCAATTAGACCTCCATCATTTAAGGTTTCTGTTTCACGTGTTCCGGGACCACCCCCTCGAACATCTACGGAGCATATTACTGGCTTGTCAGGTAAAACTACTGTTACACCTGTTTTAACCTCATTATCATGTGCTTGTCCTACACTTAAGCCATTTACATCTAATATTGTATTGTTCATTACTTGCTCTTTTGTAAGTCACATCTATGTTAATCGTGTAATAAAGAAAGCAAAATTTATGAAACAAATTACTTCATTTATTCTGTCTATATTTCTGATCTCTATAGTGCATGCTGAGATTGTATCGGCAAGTATAATAAATGCAAAAGTTAGACATACAGTACCTAAATCAAAAGGAATGGTGGCTGCTGCCAACCCTCTTGCAAGCCGCGCAGGTGTAGAAATTCTCGAAGCAGGAGGCTCGGCAATTGATGCAGCTATAGCCATTCAAGCCATGTTGGGTCTTGTTGAACCACAAAGTTCAGGACTTGGGGGAGGTGCTTTTATGGTAGTTTATGATCCTAAAACTGCCAAAGTATGGAGTTATAATGGAAGAGAAAAAGCGCCAAGTGCCGCTAGTCCAGAAATGTTCATGGACCCGCAAACAAAAAAACCCATACCCTATCGAAACGGTATTGCATCTGGAGTATCGACAGGAGTTCCTGGGGTCATAACTATGTTGCACATGGCGCATAAGGATTATGGCTTACTTAATTGGGGTGTACAATTGGAGCCAGCAATCAAGATGGCTGAAAATGGATTTAAAGTAAGCCCGCGTATGGCAGATATTACAGCTCGAATGGGAGGGTTTGCTTTAAATAGAGATGAAAATGCTAAAGATTATTTTTTTCTTGATGACGGCATAACGCCATTACCTGTTGGATTTTTAAGAGATAATCCACAATATGCAGTTACTCTTCGAGCACTCCAGAAGAATCCTAGAGCACTTCTTGAAGGCCCTATAGCCCAAGAGATTTTGCGTGTAACACATAAGCTACCACTTCCTGGAAGCTTAACAATTGAAGATATGAAAAACTATAAAGCTAAAAAAACTGAAGCACTTTGTTCGACTTATAGGTCTAATATTATTTGTGGAGCCCAACCCCCTAGTAGTGGCCCAGTTGCTGTTCAATCGATTTTGGGTGTTTTAGAAAATTTTGATATGAATAAATTAGGTATGTCATTGGACGGCTGGCATATTTTTTCTGAGGCTAGTTTTTTAGCTTACGCCGATAGGGATAAATATATTGGTGATCCCGATTTTATAGCAGTGGATGCTGAATCTATGATTGATAAAGAATATTTAAAATCTCGATCCGATTTGATTCGCAGAGATGTAGCAATGGTAAATGTAACGGCAGGTAACCCTAATAAATTTAGCAGAGGTGAGGACTCTACCCCTGATAACCCTAGTACATCTCATTTTACAGTTGTAGATAAAGAGGGTTTAGTTGTTTCTATGACTACAACCGTCGAAGCGGCGTTTGGCTCACAACGAATGGCGGCAGGTTTTATTTTAAACAATCAGCTTACTGATTTTTCATTTCAACCAAGGGACATCAATGGTCTCCTAGTTGCTAATGCCGTTGCTCCAAATAAGCGTCCTAGATCATCGATGGCGCCCGTGATTGTTTTTAATCCAAAAGGAGAGTTCATCTTCACTTCAGGCTCGCCAGGAGGCAGTTCAATTATCGCTTACACAGCCAAAACAATCGTTGGGATAATTGATTGGGGTTTAACTCCGCAAGATGCCATTGAGTTACCAAACATTATTGCTCGAAATGGCCGTATTGCAGTCGAAGCTAAGGGTTTAAAAGATGACATTACAGGTGAGATTGATAGGGGCGCACCTGCTGAAGAGTTTGGTATGTCTGAGACTTTAATAAAGGGACTTGAAAGTAAAGGTCATAAAGTTCGTCGTTCAAAAGGTGAATTTAGCGGAATACATATTATCTATAGAGCTGAAGACGGAAAATTGATTGGTGGTGCTGACCCGAGGCGTGAAGGAGTTGTCTTGAGTTTGGATTAACTTCTTAATGAATATACAAATCGATCGTTCATTTAAAATTTATCTAAATCCTGACTCCATTTTCCAATACTAGCTAAGCTATTCATTTTAGCTCTGTGATAAAAAGCTTCTTGAGCTTTTTTATAATTACTTTTCTTACCCTTCCATGTAAATAAAGCTGACTGCTGCAAAGCACGCCCATATGAGTATGTAAGCCTCCACGGGAAACTACCTATTTTATTCATCATATCAAGATTTCTTGTAGCCTCTTCATTCTTTTGTCCACCTGATAAAAAAGCGATTCCAGGAACAGCAGCAGGTACTGTATCTTTTAAGACTTTAATGGTGCGCTCCGCTATCTCTACTCTACTAGGTTGTTCAGCACACTTTTTTCCTGCAACAACCATATTCGGCTTCAATATTATACCTTCTAACTTGACACCTTGTTCATATAGTTCAGTAAAAAGAGAATTTAATGTGGTCTCTGTAACTTCATGACAGCGCTCAATATTATGATAACCCCCCATGAGCACTTCTGGTTCAACTATTGGAACTATTCCAGCTTCTTGGCATAAGGCTGCATAACGACCAAGCGCATGTGTGTTAGCTTTAATTCCGCCTATAGTTGGTGTCGTACCTACGTATTGATCTGGGTGAGAAATCTCAATTACAGCTCTCCATTTTGCAAAACGTGCACCTAACTTATAATATTCAGTTAAACGTTCGCGAAGACCATCAAGTCCTTGAGTTATGGATTCTTGTGGCCTACCAGCTAGTGGTGTTGTTCCTGTGTCTACCTTTATACCTGGTAGAGTATTAGTAGATTTTATTAACTCAACTAAAGATGTTCCATCCGCAGTTTTTTGGCGGATAGTTTCATCATACAATATAACACCTGATATATGATTGCTCATCGCCTCGTGAGTTCTAAATAACATTTCTCGCCAATCGCGCCTTTTTTCATAGGTACTTTCAGTATTAATGCTCTCAAACCTTTTACCAATGGTTGCTGTGGATTCGTCCGCTGCAAGAATACCTGTTCCTGGTTCGACCATTTTTAATGCTATCCTATTTAGCTCTTGAATATTCATATTAAGATACCTTTTTTAAAATCTCGATACCTGGAAGAGCTTTTCCTTCTAGCCATTCCAGAAATGCACCTCCAGCTGTACTAATAAATGTAAAGTCATCAGCTGCTGATGCATTTTTTAAAGCTGCCACTGTATCACCGCCGCCTGCAACAGAAACAATTTTACCTTCTTTTGTTAATTTTGCAGCGTATGTTGCTGTTTCAGAAGTTGCTTTATCAAATGGATCAATTTCAAAAGCCCCTAATGGCCCATTCCATATCACTGTTTTTGCCTCATCAAGAGCAGCCTTTATATCATTGATAGAGCTTTCTCCACAATCAAGTATCATTTCATCACTCAATACTTCATTCGGCTTGCACTGGCGAAAATTAGCATTGGCTTGAAATTGCTTTGCAACTATTACATCCGAAGGTAATATAATTTTACAATGTTCTTGATCGGCCTTTTTTAAAATTCCTAACGCGGTCTTTTCAAAACTAGGCTCATATAATGAAGATCCGACCTCATTTCCTAAGGCACTCAGAAATGTATTCGCCATACCGCCTCCTATAGCTAGTATATCCAATTTTTTTACAAGATTCCCAAGAAGCTCTATTTTTGTGGATACTTTTGCGCCACCAACAACACCCATTACAGGTGACCTTGGTGTATTAAGAGCATGGCTTATGTGCTCGATTTCTCTTTCCATAGCTAACCCTGGATAAGATGGTAAGAGATCTCCTACAACTGATGATGATGAGTGCTTACGATGTGCCGTTGAAAATGCATCTTGAATAAAAACATCCCCTAATTGAGCTATTTTTCTGGCTAATTTTATATTACCGCTTGTTTCTCCTTTATGAAATCTTATATTTTCGAGAAGCATAATTTCACCTGGTCTAATTTTATCAACATTTTTAAATTCTAAATTATCATTAAAGGACACTTTAGTACCTAAGGCTTTGGATAAAGCGGGAATAACAAAACTTAAAGATAGTCTTGGATCGCATTTACCATTGGGCCTACCAAGGTGTGAAATTAAAATCACTTTTGCATTAGCTGTTGTTAAAAAATTAATTGTTGGAAGTGCTGCTCTTAGTCTTGTATCATCTGATATTGAGCCATTATCGTCTTTAGGTAGATTAAAATCTACACGTACAATTGCTGTTTTCCCATTAAGATGAACATCTTTTAATCGATTAAAATTCATTTGAATTATATTTTCTTTTGGCTGCACATTACGCGAGAGACATCTATCATTCTATTAGCGAAGCCCCATTCATTATCATACCATGCAACGATTTTTACTAGGTGCCCATCCAAAACTTTAGTTAATGGAGCAGCAAAAGTAGCACTGTTGGGGTCATGATTGAGGTCTGAACTAACAAGAGCATTTTTTGTATAGCAAATGACCCCTTTCATAGTTGTTTCAGCTGCATTTTTCATTATTGCGTTCAATTCGTCAGCACTTGTTTTCATTACAGGTTGAAAGGCTAGGTCAACCATGGATACATTAGCTGTTGGTACTCGAACTGCCGAACCCGAAAGTTTACCCACAAGTTCTGGAATTACTAAACCAACCGCTTTTGCTGCTCCCGTGCTAGTAGGAATCATATTTAGGCCTGCAGCACGTGCCCTATATAAATCTTTATGGGAATTGTCTAAAATGCGTTGATCCTGGGTGTAGCTATGAACTGTAGTCATAAACCCGCGCTTAATTCCAATACTGTCTATTATTACTTTTGCAATTGGTGCAAGGCAATTAGTTGTACAGGAAGCACAAGACACAACTTTATCTTTTTCAGTGAGGTCATTGTGGTTAACACCATAAACAATAGTTTTATCCACTTCTTTACCAGGAGCAGAAATAAGTACTTTTTTTGCCCCTGCATCAAAATGTGACTTAACATCTTTTTTAGATCGAAATACCCCTGTGCATTCCATCACTACATCAACATCCAAGTCGCCCCATGAAATTTTTGAAGGGTCACGTTCATGAGTCATTCGTATTTTTCCTCGACCATAATCTATAAAATTACTACCTTCAGACACTTCAGTTTTGAAGCGGCCGTGTACTGAGTCATAACGAAGTAGGTGTGCCGATGTGGATACGTCTCCAGGCGAATTTATCGCTACCAGTTTGATATCATTGATATCGTATTCTTCTATGGCTCTTGCAACTAGTCTACCAATTCGTCCAAAGCCATTAATACCAATACGGATAGTCATTTACTTGTAACCCTTACCAAGAAAAATATTACTATATTTAAGCTACTCAGGAATGGGGTAGCTTCTCTTTACTGTCAACAGATTATCCCTTGTTATGGGCTTAAAATTGCTTCATTCTATACATATTAACTAAGATTCGGAATATCCTATGAATGACAGCGCTGACATAAAAGAAGCATCTGACAGATTAAAGTCAGCAATTGGTAAATTAGGGGGTTCTATCGACTCTCTATTAGATAAAGTGAGTCGTTTGGAAGCTTTAAAAAAAGAATCAGATGCCATGAGTGCAGACAGGGCAGCACTTGCTGCTAAGCTTGATGCAAGTTATGCGAAAGAGAAAGATTTCTTAGCTCGTGAAAAAGAGTTTGGCATATTGGCTGACGAGACCACCCAAGAGTTAGACCGAGTTATAAGGCAAGTTCGAGTGGCATTGGGAGAGGATTAGGTCATGGCAAAAATAAGTGTCGACATAAATGGTCGAAAATATGCTTTAGGTTGCAATGAGGGAGAACAAGATCGACTCATGCGCCTTGGTCAAAAGTTAGATGATAGAGTAAAAAATATGGCCACTCAATTTGGTCAAATAGGGGATTTACGACTTTTTGTTATGGCAGGTTTAACCATGCTTGACGAATTAGAAGAGATGAATAAATCCTTGGATAAAGAGGTTGATAAGCGAATAGGTAATCTTCGTAAAGAAGCGGCTTCTGCTAATAAGTTAGCCTTAAATATTGAAAATAAAGCTATAAAAAATTTACTAGAGGCCGCTAAAAAAATTGAAAAATTATCAGAAAGCTTATCAATTTAATGATATTTATTCACTCTTTTCCTTGCCATAACTATAATATGTCGTCAAAGACACTTTGACGGTTTCTGCGGGTTTTGTGAGAAGCACTAATCCACCGGACCTTAATATACTCCTAGGGAGCTGGCGCTGTTCAGATCGTGGTCTGTTTACTTCCGGCACCCACTTGAACTCTAGGTTCACGAGGATTCTTTCAGCTTCCACGGGCTTAGTGGGACCGTCACACTAAATTTAGTTGTTTTGCATGGAAATGGTTGAATATGATTAGTATGCAAAAAAAAGAGGCTAGGATAAAAGCTAAAATAATTCGAGCTAAAGAAAAAAATAATCTAAATGCATTTCAAATTATAGAACATATACCTGCTAGTATTTTCAATAATAGAATAATCGCAGGTTATTGGCCTTTAACTGATGAATTAGACATTATTCCACTGCTTAAGTCTTGCTTTTCCAAGGGTCACAAACTTTCTTTACCCTGTACGCCTGAGAGAGGTAATCCTCTATTGTTTCGAAGTTGGTCACCTACGGATAAATTAAAGAAAGGACTTTATGGAACTTGCGAGCCTTTTCCTGAAAAGGCTCTAGTTGTTCCAAATTTAATACTTTTACCTCTTTTAGCATTTACAGGCACAGGCACTCGTTTAGGTTATGGGGGCGGGTATTATGACCGTACGTTAGCAAGTTTGAGATTAAGAAATGATATTTTTGCTTGCGGTATTGCCTTTGCTAGTCAAGAAGTTGATTTCTTACCAACTGATGAGTTTGATCAAAACCTTGATGGTATATTAACAGATAAATATTTTAAGGCGTTTTAATGCGATTAGCTTTTTTTGGAGATGTAGTTGGCAAGTCAGGCCGTGAGGCTGTAAAAAGACACCTTCCGCGCATTCGCTCTGATTTAAATCTGGATGCAGTCGTTATAAATGCAGAAAATGCTGCTGGTGGATTTGGTATTACTAGATCAACTGCTGACGAACTTTATGATGCAGGAGCTGATGTCTTGACCCTTGGCAATCATAGTTTTGATAACCCACAAGGTATTTCCGTTATTGAAAATGAGCATCGATTACTGCGTCCATGTAATTACCCACCTAATACTGCGACAGGGAGGGGATCGGGTATGTATAACGTTAATGGATACCAATTATTGGTGATTAATGTTTTAGGGCGGGTTTTCATGGATGCACTAGACGACCCTTTTCAGGCTGTAGAAAGAGAATTGAATAACGCTCCTTTAGGGGTAGTGGCAGATGCTATAATTGTTGATATTCATGCTGAAGCAACCTCTGAAAAGCAAGCAATGGGACATTATTGCGACGGAAGAGCTAGTTTAGTTGTTGGGACACACCAGCATGTACCTACAGCAGATACACGAATATTCGTTTCTGGAACAGCTTATCAAACTGATGCTGGTATGTGCGGTGATTATAATTCAGTAATTGGAATGAATAAAGAAGAGCCGTTAAGGCGATTCACAACTAGAATGCGAGGAGGGCGCTTTACTCCTGCAACAGGTGATGGAACTTTGTGTGGAGTCTATGTTGAAACTAGTGATAAAACTGGTCTAGCTGTGAGAGCGGAACCTTTACGATATGGTGGAATATTGTCAAATGCACTGCCAGATTAACCCAAAAAATTTAAACAAGAGTTATTTATGTCTTTTAAAGTTTCCGAAAATCTTTCTCGTGTAGCTCCTTCAGCAACTATGGCTGTTACACAATCTGCAAGAAATATGTTGGCAGCAGGTATTGATGTAATTGGTTTAGGAGCGGGTGAGTCTGATTTTGACACACCTGACCATATTAAGAATGCAGCAATTAAAGCTATTAAAGACGGTAAAACAAAATATACAAATGTTGACGGAATACCTGAGTTAAAAGCAGCAATAACAAATAAATTTAAGCGAGATAATAATTTAATATATTCTTCCTCTCAGGTCAATGTATCACCAGGTGGTAAACCTGTAATTTATAATGCTTTTATGGCAACTCTCAATTATGGTGACGAGGTGATCATTCCTGCACCATGTTGGGTTTCTTATCCTGAAATGGTTAAAATGTGTGGTGGAATACCAAGAGTTGTTACCTGTGACATTGATAATGATTTCAAATTAACCCCAGAGAAACTTGAAAAAGAGATCACGTCCAAAACTAAATGGTTGATATTAAATTCTCCATCAAACCCAACGGGTGCTGCTTATACTGAAAGTGAGCTTGGAGCTTTAGCTAATGTGTTAATCAAGTATCCTAAAATAATGGTTCTAACTGATGATATATATGAACACTTAATTTATGATGACTTTAACTTTCATACTATTGCTCAAATCGAGCCGGCTCTCTATGACCGAACTCTTACTATGAATGGATTATCTAAAGCATATGCCATGACAGGTTGGCGTATAGGTTATGCAGGGGGCCCGGAATGGTTGATTAAGGCAATGGCAAAGGTTATGAGTCAATCTACATCAAATGCATGCTCTATCTCTCAATGGGCTGGGGTGGCTGCTTTAAATGGCCCGCAAAATTTTATACATGAGAGAAATAAAGAGTTCGTTAAAAGGCGTGATATGGTTGTACACCGATTAAATAAAATAGATGGTATTGTTTGTAAAACCCCAGATGGTGCGTTTTATGTATACCCTGATTGTTCGGGATTAATTGGTAAAAAAACCCCTAGCGGGGTTAAAATACTAAATGATATTGATTTTTCAAAGCTTCTTTTGGAGGGATCACATGTCGCTGTTGTACCGGGAGGGGCTTTTCATAGTTTATCTAATTTCCGTATTTCATATGCTACTACTATGGAGAACCTAAATATAGCTATGAATCGAATCTCAGAATTTTGTAAAGCCTTAAAGTAAAAATTTTTTAAATAAAAAAAACCGGGCACTCGGTAATCCGGGCCCGGCTAAAGTCATCGCTTAAACTTCGGGGAAGAAGTATTTGCGGATAAGAACATAGGGAACGAAAGGGGAGGGACGTACCTAATTCTTGTTAAGAACATAATCAAATAATGATAAAGCTAGAAGACTTAGATAAGCAGTACAGCTATGCAATTATGCATAGATTGTATAGTTCTATTTGATAACTCAATAGTTCCAGCTTCGTGTTACTCGCATAAGGAACTCTCTGAAAACTTTAGCTCTTACAGAACCTCTTAATTCACTGGGGTATACGAAAAAAACATCAAAACTTTCTCCTTTTACCTGTGGTAATATTCTTACTAATCTTCGTGATAGTGCAGTCATGTAATCTGGAATACCGGCTACTCCAATACCTGCCTCAGCTGCCCTCATAATTCCATGAAGGTTATTAACACAGAGAATAGGTGTTCTTGTGTTGCTATCAGAACCAGCTTTGAGAACCCAATTAGTACTATGAAGGCGCGAGGGTTTTAGGTCACCGAATGCAATTATATTATGATTATCTAGATCTTGAGCAGAGGTTGGCGCTCCAAATTTGGCGAGATATGAATGTGATGCATAAAGGCTTTGCGATATAGTGCCTAGCTTTCTTTCAATAACATCCCCTTGTGTTGATGGCCAAGGTCTTAATGCGCAATCTACATCAAAGGCGGAGAGGTCATGTTCTTCATCTTCAAGGATTAATTGCACATCAATCTCTGGGTAAGCTTCTATAAATTCAGGCAAAACAGATGTTAGCCAATTAGCCCCTAATGATGTTGGAGCTGATACTCTCAGTACACCTTGAGGTTTGTTTCGGCTATCAATCACTGATGCTTGCGCAAGAGCTACTTTATGAGCCATCTCGCGAGCAGTATTGTATAAAATGCGGCCCTGTTCTGTGAGAGTTAATCCTCTTGCATGTCTATGGAATAAAGGTGTGTTTAAGCTATCTTCTAAGGCTGAGATTTGCCGTGAAACTGCAGATTGCGATATTTTTAAAAGCTCTGAAGCTGCTGTGAGTGAACCAGTCTCTGCAGCAGCATGAAATGTTTTAACTTTATCCCAATCTAAACTGTCCACTAGCTATTCACTACTCAGTGGCCTCAGATAGAGCTTCTTGCTCAGTCAGAAACCGCTCCGCCTCCAAAGCACCCATACACCCTAATCCTGCTGCAGTTACGGCTTGACGATAGGTTTCATCTGAAACATCCCCAGTAGCAAATACTCCGGGTACATTTGTTGCTGTGCTGTCTGGTGCAGTGGAAATATACCCACCCTCATTCATCTCAACATGACCTTTAAATACATCTGTTGAAGGTTTGTGACCTATAGCGATAAAAACTCCATGTGTGTCTCGTTTGAAAACGTTACCTGTTTTTAAATTTCTTAATTTTACGCCTGTTACACCTATTGGGTTATCATCCCCAAGAATTTCTACAAGTGCTGTGTCCCATAAAACCTCGATTTTTTCATGATTAATAAGCCTATGCTGCAGAATTTTTTCTGCACGCAAAGTATCGCGGCGATGAACAAGTGTAACTTTTGATGCAAAGTTAGTTAAGAATAAAGCTTCTTCTACGGCTGTATTTCCACCTCCAATAACTATTACTTCTTTGTTTCTATAAAAAAATCCATCGCACGTAGCACAAGCTGACACACCAAAACCTTGAAACTTTACTTCTGTAGGTAGACCCAGCCATTTAGCTTGAGCCCCAGTGGCAATTATCACAGCATCTGATGTGTATAGTTTTCCACTATCACCAAACATTTTGAATGGTTTTGTTGTAAAATCAACATTTATGATTGTGTCCTCATAAAAGCTTGTTCCAAACTTAAGGGCATGCTCTTTGAACTTTTCCATAAGCTCTGGACCCTGTATTTCCGGAAAACCTGGATAATTTTCCACATCAGTTGTAATAGTTAATTGCCCACCAGGTTGTAGGCCAGAGATTATCGCAGGTTCAATCATAGCACGTGCCGCATATACTGCCGCAGTGTAACCTGCTGGACCTGAGCCAATAATAATGACTTTATGGTGAATAGTTTCTGTCATCTGAAATCTCGTTAAATTTATAGAAATATCTTATAAAATAAATAGAGGATTCGCAAATTGAAGAACCATTATAATTGTGCACAGATTATGTCATGGTTTAATAATCGAACTTTCAGTCAGAATTTTATGCGACTTTCATACTAAAAAGACCCTGAAAAATCAAAATTAATAAAATTATAACAAGTTCTAGAACTGAACCAATACGTCAATTAGCAAAATTTACTACGAGACTGATATTTATCATACCTTAACCAAAATTTTGTTGCTATTAAATGAGTTTCTTTCAGAGGTTTATAATTATTAGTATTAAAATCACCATTGAAATAGGAAATATTACATCGATTTTTGAGAACTCTATTTAGCTCTTTAAACTTTTTAGTGCCTCCGGATACAGGAAGGGTGAAAACTTTCCCCCCCACAGATGCTGCTTCAGTTACCATATTTGCACTATCTTCTGTGACTAATATTATATCTGATTTTTCTAAAAAGGCATAGTAAGGGTTCTCCCCTTTTCCGAAATACCCCCAGACTGATTCATATTCATCGCTTAATTCTTTGTATTCCTCCATGACCCATTTTGGGGTACGTCGTGAAGTTGTAATAAAAATTGAAAAATTTTGTTTAATTAAGCTCTTGAAAACCTGGATATGATTGAAATGATTTTCTTTAGTTAACTTATGATTTTTTGAATTACCTCCAATACATATAGTAGCTCGAGGTGCAGGGAAGTCATTGATTTTTTTTGAGAATTTTTGTGATTTAATTTTTAAGAGATTTTTAGTTATCCGATTGGGGGGGCCAATCATAGATATTATGTTTTTACCCTTGAGGTCATCATGCTGAGGCGCAATTATTAGGTCAAAATTATTATTTTTATACTTAGGATCTTGGATGTAAATAGTATATATATTTGGATTTTTTTCTTTTAAATCAATTAGGTGTGCAATGGCATGTCTGCCACAACCTATTGCTATGTTCACATTTTGATCTTTAATTTTATGTATTTTAAATATTTTATTTAAAATATATTGCAAATAGGTAGGCAGTTTGTTGAAGATTCTAAGGTTTTCTAGCGAAGTTTCCGAATAATTTAAGGGTCGGATGTTATTTATAGCTTCTGCAAACCCTATTGCTTGGTTTCTATTACCTTGGCGTCCGTCCGTTACTATCAAGCAATTAGGTGTTCCTGATTTCATTATTTATAATTGACTTCAATTATTTCATAAGCCTTAGATCCACCTGGAGCTATTACCTCAAAAGAGTCACCTATTTCTTTTGAGATCATGGCTCTTGCTATTGGGGAGGTGATAGAAACCTTACCGTCTTTGACGCTTGCTTCATCTTCACCAACTATTTGGTAGGTGCTTTCAACATCTGTATCTTCATTTACAATTTTAACAATTGCACCAAATTTTACTGTTTCACCACTCATTGTTGATGTATCTATGACCTGCGCAAGCGATAATTTGCTTTCGAGCTCTTGTATTCGCCCCTCGATAAAGCCTTGTTTTTCTTTTGCAGCATGATATTCGGCATTTTCTGAAAGATCGCCATGCTCTCTGGCAACGGATATTGCATTTATTATATAGGGTCTTTCAACAGATTTAAGGTTTTTTAGTTCAGCTTCTAAAGTAGCATGTCCGGCTACTGTCATAGGGTATTTTTGCATTTTTAACTTCCCAAATTATTAAGGCGCGGAGAAATAGAGACTTTTCTAAGATAATCAAGTGATAAGGTGGCTTTCTTACATTTCCATTTTCTTAAGTCCAAACCTATTTAAGATCCTTACTCTGTACTTATTTTTTTATAATCTAATTATTAATTATTAATTATTAATTATTAGTTTTTAATTTTTGGTTTTTACAATGTATATTATATTAAATTTATTGGAAAAAGTGATTCCAAAATTGATAAAATAGTGATCAAAATTTAAATTTTTTAGATTAATTTCCAGAAGCTATTGCTTGGAGGCTTTCAACTTCATAACCGCTATGTGCAAGATCTTTTATAGCCTCAACTGTTGCCTTTGAGGCTGCTGCTGTTGTAAAATAGGGTATCTTTTGCGTTAAAGCAGTACGACGGAGGCTAAAGCTATCTTTTAGGCTTTGCTTCCCACTAGTAGTATTAAACACCAGTGATATATCACCATTCTTCATAGCATCAATTACGTTTGGACGGCCTTCATGGAATTTTTTGATATATTCAACCTCAATTCCTTTAGATCTTAAGTATTTAGTTGTTCCACCGGTTGCCATTATTGAAAAACCTAAGTTAATAAGTTCTTGCGCCAATTCTGACATTACATATTTGTGTTCATCCCTGACGGAAATAAAGACTTTACCTGCAGCAGGTAAGCTTACACCACCCCCAAGTTGACTTTTTGCAAAAGCCATACCAAAAGTTTCTGCTAGACCCATCACCTCACCTGTTGAGCGCATTTCTGGTCCAAGGACTGTGTCAACACCAGGAAAACGCGCAAACGGAAAAACAGCTTCTTTTACTGCTATATATTTTTGGGCTTTAAGGGTTAAGTCAAATTCGGATAACTTTTTTCCAGCCATAACTTTTGCCGCGATATTAGCTATAGGTTGCCCTATTGCTTTAGCAACAAATGGAACAGTTCTTGATGCGCGAGGATTTACTTCAATGAGGTATACTTCATTATCTTTTACTGCAAACTGAGTATTCATAAAACCAATGACACCAAGTTCAAGTGCTAATATTTTAGCTTGCCTGCCTAATTCGCAAACTATTTCTTCTGATAATGTATATGGAGGTAAAGAACATGCTGAGTCACCTGAGTGTACTCCTGCCTCTTCAATATGCTCCATGATTCCTGCAACATAAACTTCTGTACCATCGCAGATCACATCTACGTCTACTTCAATAGCATCTCTTAAGTATTGATCAATTAGAAGGGGTGATTTTCCAGATACTTTAACAGCTTCTGTGATATAACGGTTAAACTCTTTGTCATTATCTACGATCTCCATTCCACGCCCACCAAGTACATTCGAAGGCCTTAAGACTAGTGGATATCCTACGACCTTAGAAGCTTCATTGGCTTCTTTAACATTTCTTGCAATTGCATTGTTGGGTTGTTTTAGACCTAATTTTTCAATTAGATCTTTAAAGCGCTCACGGTCTTCCGCTCTATCTAAGGCGTCTCTGTTCGTTCCAAGAAGTGGAATATTATTTGCTTCTAGTGCCTCAGCTAATTTTAAAGGCGTTTGACCTCCAAATTGAACAATCACACCCTTTAACGTTCCAAGTTTTTGTTCTGTCATTATTATTTCTAATACATCCTCTTCGGTTAAGGGTTCGAAATATAAACGATCAGATGTGTCATAGTCTGTTGAAACAGTTTCTGGATTGCAGTTAACCATTATGGACTCAATTCCGATATCATTCAAAGCAAATGCAGCATGACAACAACAGTAATCGAATTCAATACCTTGCCCTATTCGATTTGGGCCCCCTCCGAGTATAATAACTTTATCACGATTACTAACTCTGCTTTCATCATCTACAATACCTCCAAAACTGGGAGTTTCATAGGTTGAGTACATATAAGGTGTTTTGGCTTGAAATTCTGCAGCACATGTATCTACTCGTTTGTAGACAGGTCTTACATTAAAGCTGCGCCTAGATTTTCTGACATTAATTTCACTATTTTTGGTAAGTTCTGCAATTCTTGCATCAGAAAACCCTTCTGACTTTATGGCTCTCCAGTCATTTTCATTACTGGGTAAACCATTTTTTTGAAGCCATTCCTCAGTTAATGTTAAATTTTTAATTTCCCTTAAAAACCAGGGGTCAATTTTTGTGTACTGGTAAATTTTATCTGTGGTAAATCCTAGCCTATATGCTTGTGCAATAACAAGTAGTCGGTCGGGAGCAAGTATGGATAGGCGTGCTTTCATTGCCGAACGAAGCTCTTCTTTTGACATCTCACCAGTCGTATCAAGAATAATTTCATTTAAACCTGTTAAGTCAGTCTCTAAAGATCTCAATGCTTTTTGAAGGCTTTCAGAGAATGTTCTTCCAATTGCCATTGCTTCGCCAACAGACCTCATAGCTGTAGTTAATACAGGTTCTGCTCCAGGAAATTTCTCAAATGCAAAGCGTGGAATCTTTGTTACTACATAATCAATAGTAGGTTCAAAAGCCGCTGGAGTAGCTCCTGTAATATCATTATCTAGCTCATCAAGTGTATAACCTACTGCTAGTTTTGCTGCTATTTTTGCAATTGGAAACCCTGTGGCTTTAGATGCTAGTGCTGAAGATCGTGAAACTCTTGGGTTCATTTCTATTACTACCATTCGTCCATCTTCAGGATTAATTCCAAATTGAACATTCGAACCACCTGTTTCAACACCAATTTCTCTCAAAACGGCAATAGATGCATCTCTCATAACCTGATACTCTTTATCCGTTAGAGTTAATGCAGGCGCCACTGTGATTGAGTCACCTGTGTGCACACCCATTGGGTCAATATTCTCAATAGCACATATTATAATACAGTTGTCGGCTTTATCGCGCACAACTTCCATTTCATATTCTTTCCAACCGAGAAGACTTTCATCGACGAGTACTTGATTTGTTGGAGAAGCTGCTAGCCCAGATCTAACGATTTCTCTGTATTCCTCAATATTGTATGCGACACCGCCTCCAGTTCCTCCCAGTGTGAAAGCTGGCCGAATGATTGCAGGAAGCCCTGTATAATCCAACTTATCTACAGCTTCTGCAACCCCAGCAGATAAATCAGCTTCCCCTGTTTCATTTTTTGGGGCTGTGATAATTGTTGCTCTAGGGTTTTCTAAACCAATACTTGTCATTGCTTTTGCAAAACGTTCACGATTTTCCGCTTTATCAATTACATCGGCTTTTGCCCCAATCATTTCAACATTGTATTTTCTTAAAATACCATTTTGCTCAAGCGTTAAAGCTGTGTTTAAAGCTGTTTGACCGCCCATTGTTGGTAGTAATGCATCAGGTCTTTCCAATGATATAATTTTTTCAACTATATCTGGTGTAATAGGTTCGATATAAGTAGCATCTGCCATTTCTGGGTCTGTCATTATGGTGGCAGGGTTAGAGTTAACTAATATCACTCGATAACCTTCTTCTTTGAGTGCTTTACAGGCTTGAACCCCTGAATAATCAAACTCACAGGCTTGACCAATAACAATGGGCCCAGCCCCAATTATAAGAATCGAGTGAATGTCTGTTCTTTTTGGCATTAAAATGAGCCTCTTTGAGATACGAATCTGGCAGAAAAACCAAACTGAACCTCTCTATAATTTCATTTATTAAAATGCAAGATTTTCTAGTCAAAGAAATCCATTTTTAATTCATTTTATATACAAATATTATTTTGTATTTTGCATTGCGATTATTTTCTTGATTTATTTAACGGAATTTACATGATATTTTTAACAACCAAAAATAAAGTCTTGCATTGTTTTTAATAAATTATTGTTTTAAAAAAATGCATAGGGGAATAAAAGTGACAGACAAAGTATTAGTAACCGGTTTTTCTGGTTTCATTGGTGCTAACATATCTAAAAAATTATTAGATAAAGGTTATAATCTGAGGGGAGCAGTAAGAAATTTAGATAAAGCCAATAAGATTGTAGACGCCTTATCTGCAAGTGGATGTGACACATCAAATATTGAATTGGTTGAAGTCGAATTAGGTTCAGATGCGGGATGGAGTGATGCAGTAAAAGACTGTCGTTACATCCAGCATACAGCATCACCACTACCAAATGAACCACCTACAGATAGAGAGGCATTGGTTCCAGAAGCTCGTGCGGGTGCCCAGAGGGTGCTTGAAAATGGATATTCAGCCGGCGTAGAAAAAATAGTAATGACTTCTTCAATAGCCGCAATGACAGGAAGACCACACAAAGAAAAAGTACTTACCTTAAATGAAGATAGCTGGTCTGACCCTGAGTGGAAATATATGACTTCTTACCCAATTTCAAAAACAAGAGCTGAGATTTCAGCATGGGCCTATACTGAAGCTCAGGGATTAAAATCAAAATTAACTACTATATGTCCAGGCCTTGTTTTTGGTCCGGATACTTTCGGAAATGCTGGTGCTTCACTTGGTCTTTTAAAATCTTTAATGATCGGAAATTTAACGTATTTGCCTAAAGTTGGTATTCCGTTGATTGATGTTAGAGATTGTGCTTCAATTCATGTTTCAGCCATGACTTCTGAGCAAGCTGGAGGGCGTAGACTTTTAGCCACGGGGGAAACTCTTTGGTTCAAAGACATAGCAAATATATTAAGAAATGAATTTAAAGAATTAAAAAAAATACCAAAAAGTGAAATGCCTAATTTTTTGTTCAAAGTTATTGCTATGTTTGATGATAGGGTGAAAATACTAGTTCAAGATCTAGGAAAATTTTATGACACTGATTCAATTTATGTGAATAATATGACTAAAGTAATTCCTAGACCAGCTAAACAAGCAATTATAGATGGTGCACACAGTTTAATTGCGAATGGATCTGTCCGCTTAAAGTGACTTTCCTTTTATAGTGCCGCAGCAAATCGTTCAAACAAATAAAAACTATCCTTTGGCCCAGGACTAGCTTCTGGGTGGTGCTGAACAGAAAAAACAGGCTTTCCTTTAAGCTTTATTCCACAGTTAGTTCCATCAAAAAGGCTTACATGAGTTTCTTTGACATTTTCTGGGAGACTTTTTGCATCGACTGCAAAGCCATGGTTCATAGACACAATTTCAACCTTATTGGTGGTGTAGTCTTTAACAGGATGATTAGCTCCATGATGGCCTTGAGTCATTTTAATTGTTTTGGCTCCTAGTGCAAGTGCAAGCATTTGGTGTCCTAAGCATATTCCTAAAATTGGAATATTTGCAGATATAATATCTTGTATTATTGGTATTGCGAAGGTGCCTGTTGCTTCTGGGTCTCCAGGTCCATTACTCAAAACAACGCCATCAGGTTTTAAACTCAATATTTCTTTTGATGAAAGGCTTGAAGGAACAACAGTGACTTTAAGTCCTGCTGATACCAAGTTTCTCAAAATATTTCGTTTAACACCATAGTCTATAACTATAACTGATTTTAAACCATTTTTATTTCCATAGCCTTCAGGCCAAACCCATTGACTTTCATCCCATTTAAAACTTTTGTTAGTTGATGATTTTGTTGCGAGATCAGATTTAATTATACCCTTCCAAGTTTTAGCTTTTTTTATTAATTCCTCAACTTTAAATATTCCGTCTGTTGAATGTGCTATGACGCCATTAAGCATACCATTGTCACGGATGAAGGATGTGAGTGCTCGCGTATCGATACCTGACAAACCAATTATTCCTCGGTTTTTTAACCATATATCGAGATCGCTTTTTGATCGCCAGTTTGATGCTTTAGTTATAGAAGCTTTAAATATTGCTCCTCTGGCTGCACTTTTTCCTGCAGTACTTGATGCCTCTTCATCTTCATCGTTAGTTCCTGTGTTACCTATGTGTGGAAAGGTAAAGCACACAATTTGATCAGTATAAGATGGATCTGTTAGTATTTCTTGATATCCGGTAATTGCTGTATTGAAGCAAACCTCACCTACAACGCTTCCTACCGCTCCATAGCCCTTTCCATAAAAAACTTGGCCGTTCTCTAAAACTAAAATGCCAGTAATAAGTTCATTAATTACTTGATTTTCGGTTTTCATAGTCATAAATCCCGGTATTAGCCTTTTTTGGGCAAGTAAGATATCTGAAAGGACTTTTAGCGAGAGAGACAAAGTATACAAGTAGCAAATGTTAAGTAATCAGCAATATAGCTCGAAATTCTATTTAAATTATACAATTGTCTTATCTAATTATATCAGTTTTGTTTTTATTTATAAAACCATTGGTGATTTTGTAAACGTTTAAAGAATAAAAAAGCTTATGGCTCTACGTGATTCTATTTCAAATAATACTAAAACTGCTATGAAAAGTGGTGATAAAATTCGAGTATCAACTCTAAGGTTAATTTCTGCTGCTATTAAAGATCGTGATATATCAGCACGAGCAGAAGACCGTTGTGAAGGAATTGCAGATACAGAGATACTGTCATTGTTGCAAAAAATGGTTCGACAGCGAGAAGAAAGCGCTAAAACGTATGAAAACAACGGCAGACCAGAGCTAGCTGAACGTGAGTTAAGAGAAATAGATATAATAAGAGAATTCATGCCAAAACCACTCTCAGATTCTGAGATGCATTTAGCTGTCACTGAAGCAGTCAAAGCTCATAATGCGACTTGTTTGAAGGATATGGGTAAAGTTATGGGTAGCTTAAAAGCACTATACGCGGGTCGACTTAATATGGGAAAGGCTGGCGCATTGGTTAAAGAGCATCTCTGTAATTAATAGTTCAGTGCATTTTTTATGCTTATTTTTAGTTAAGATTCGCAAAAATTATTTTATAATACTAAGTTGATGTTATGCGATTTGGCGAAAACTTCATGAATGAAATAAAATCACGCATTCGGGTGTCGGATGTGGTTTCGAAACATGTTAAACTAAAACGTCAAGGTCGAGAATTTTCAGGACTTTCTCCTTTTACAAGTGAGAAAACCCCTAGTTTTTTTGTAAATGATGAAAAGGGTTTCTATCATTGTTTTTCTAGCGGTAAACACGGAGATGCTATATCGTTTTTAATGGAGTTAGAAGGCCTTACCTTTCCTGAATCTGTTGAGCGTTTGGCAGAACAAATAGGTATCGAAATGCCAAAGTCTGACCCTGCTGCTGAACAAAGAGCTGCCAGAAATAAAAATACTATTAATTGGATGGAACATGCCCAAGCTTTCTTTCAAAAGTCGTTGTATAAAAATATTGGCCAGTCATCACGTGATTACCTTAAGAGCCGAGGACTGACTAAGACTGCAGCAGATTACTTTGGTATAGGTTATGCTCCTGATAATTTTTCAGCTTTAAAAGATGACCTTATACAAAAAGGTGCTAAACAAAACACATTGATTGAGGCTGGTTTATTGGTACAGCCCGAGGATAAATCAAGACAACCATGGGATCGTTTTAGAGACCGCATAATGTTCCCTATTCATGATTCTCGAGGACGTTTAGTGGCTTTTGGTGGTCGAGCCATGGATAAAAACTCTAAAGCAAAGTATCTAAATTCTCCTGAAACACCAATATTTCAAAAAGGACAATTACTTTATAATTACCACCGTGCTCATAAAGCAGTTTCCATTCCACAAAGTAACGAAAGAGGTTTAATTGTCGCTGAAGGTTATATGGATGTAATTGCTTTGTCCCGTGCGGGTTTTAAACACTCTGTTGCCCCTATGGGTACTGCTCTTACCGAAAGTCAGTTAATGTTACTTTGGAGATCTGGTCCTGAACCAATTTTGTGTTTTGATGGTGACAAGCCTGGCATTAGAGCCGCATATAGATCAATTGAAAGGGCTTTGCCCCTGATTGGCCCCACGAGGACTCTTAGATTTGCTATCTTGCCTGATGGAGAAGACCCAGACGACCTCATCAAAAACAAGGGTAAAATCGAGATGCAAAAAATATTGAATCAATCAATACCGTTAGTTAAAATGTTATGGGAGCGAGAGGTTAACCGCGGATCTCTAGATACCCCAGAAGCCAAAGCTGGACTAAAGTCGAGAATACTCAATGCAATAAATGAAATTCAAAATGAGGAAGTGAGAACGCAATATAAGTCTGACCTCTTGAGTCGTTTCGACTCTGAATTTGGCCGAAGGTTTAAACACCAATTTAATAACCTTACCTCTTCTCGTAGTCCATCAACTGCGCTTAAAGCAACCATGCAGCCCAATGCCATAACTAAAGCTAGAGAAAGAAGATTAATTAGTGCAATTTTGGAATGGCCTGAGCTTTTAAACTACCTTGATGAAGTTTTTTTTGGATTAAAATTTACTACCTCTCCAGCGATTAAGATGCAAAGTACGTTATTGTCTTATTGGCAGCTAACAAAATCGGTTGAAAAGTCTTCTCTTAATGCCCATATAGCCAATCAAGGAATGGAGACACTAAAAAGCGGATTTTCTCGAGATCGTAAACTTATTACGGCGGCAATGGGAGGCATCGACGCGGAACTGGAAACACGAACGGCCATCTGGATAAAAGAGGCCAGCACCTTATCAGGGTTTAACCAGTCAGACGCAGATGGCAGTGAAACTATAACTTTGATGGCCGAGGCCATTAGAAATGATAATACTGTCGCCCTTAAGCGACGCATGCGTGCCTCTAAAGAGGAGCGCGATTAAATTTAAGTTTGGCTATGCCTGTTAGATCCACTTGGGATTATAATTGTATTGCTAACAGATTGAATAATAAAACTAGGTCAAACTTAGTTTTTATTGGAGTAAAAATATGGCAAAAGCCGCCACAAAAAAAACCGCAAAGCAGACCACTGCTAAAAAACCAACTAAACGAAAATCAGCTATACAAAAAGCGGAAGAACTTGCTCAAGCAGAAAAAGAGCTAGCCGTTGCACAAGCTGAAAAGGCTAAACCTCGTGTTCTTACATACAAACTTGATATGACTCATATTGAGACAAAGCGTATGGTTGCAATTGCACGTAAGTCCGGATTATTAACAACTGATGAACTAGGAAAGCATTTAAAAATAGAGGGTATTTCAGCCGAAGATATTGAGGTTGCTTTAGCGCAGCTTTCAGAATTAGGGATATCCGTTATCGAGGAAGTTGAAGAAGAAACGCTTGGTTCAAAAACTTTAGCAAGAGCAGAGACGACTGCCGTTAAAGGAGGAAATTCAAAAGAAGAACTGGATCGTACAGACGACCCCGTTCGGATGTATCTTCGAGAAATGGGTGTAGTTGAACTCTTATCACGTGAAGGTGAGATTGCTATAGCGAAACGCATAGAAGCTGGTAGAGATACCATGATTAAAGGTTTATGTGAATCTGCCCTTACATTTGAAGCTATAATGGTTTGGCGAGAAGAGTTAGAAGAAGGCAGGATACTATTACGCGACATAATCGATCTGGATACAACCTACAATAGAGCTATTGGTAATATTCAAGAAGACCGATCTCAAGCTGCAGTTAGAAGAGAAAAAATTGAGAAAGGTGAGTTAGAGGCTACAGAAGAAGATCTAAATCAAAAGTTTGATAACGGTAAAACAAAAATAGAAATTAACCGAGATTATAAAGAGGGAGAAAAGCCTATTGATGATGATGAAGATGAGGAGGAGGATAGAACAAATTTATCAATGGCTAATATGGAAGCTGCCCTTAGAGAAGATATAATGTCTAAATTGAGTAGAATAGCTCAAGATTTTGGGCGGTTTCAAAAATTACAGCAAATGCTCATACGCTCTCGTTTATCTGGTAAAAAAATGCGAAAACCGCAGGCTGAAGAATATGACCAAATACAAACTGAAATAATTGAAGAAATAAAATCTCTTCACCTAAACAATGCAAGGATTGATGCGCTCATTGATCAATTATACTCGCTGAACAAACAATTTATAAATTTAGAAGGTAAATTAATGCGATTAGCTGATGGCAACGGTGTGCCTCGAGTCGAGTTTTTGCATAGTTATTTAGGTTCAGAGCTTAACCCAAATTGGCTGGAAGAAATGGCTGGAACCTCAGAAGCTTGGGAACGTTTTGCAAAGCGTGAAAAGATTACGATTGAAAAACTTAGGGCTGAAATTGGTTCACTTGCCCAAATCACGGGTGTACCCGTTGATGAATTTCGACGTATAGTACAGACTGTACAAAAAGGAGAACGAGAGGCTCGGCAGGCTAAAAAAGAGATGGTTGAGGCAAATCTGCGTTTAGTAATATCGATCGCAAAAAAATATACTAATCGTGGCCTTCAGTTTCTCGACCTTATCCAAGAGGGAAATATAGGTCTCATGAAAGCAGTTGATAAGTTTGAATACAGGCGTGGATATAAATTTTCAACTTATGCGACTTGGTGGATAAGACAAGCTATAACTAGGTCCATCGCTGACCAAGCTCGGACTATTCGTATACCTGTTCATATGATTGAGACGATAAATAAAATTGTAAGAACAAGCCGTCAAATTCTTCATGAAATTGGTCGTGAGCCGACACCTGAAGAACTTGCTGCTAAACTATCTATGCCGTTGGATAAAGTTCGTAAAGTTATGAAAATAGCAAAGGAACCTATTTCTCTTGAAACTCCTATTGGTGATGAAGAGGACAGCCAGCTTGGTGACTTTATAGAAGATAATAATGCAATTTTACCAATTGATGCTGCAATCCAATCTAATTTACGAGAGACTACAACACGCGTTCTTGCTTCTTTAACCCCCAGGGAAGAAAGAGTGCTCAGAATGAGATTTGGTATTGGCATGAATACGGATCATACTCTTGAAGAGGTTGGTCAGCAATTTAGCGTCACTCGTGAAAGAATTCGCCAAATTGAAGCTAAAGCATTACGTAAGTTAAAACATCCTAGCAGAAGTAGAAAATTAAGAAGTTTCCTTGATCAGTAAAATAAGAAAGACAGCTGAAACGATGGAGGGTTTTCATTATCTCTGAAGTAGTAGAAACTAGTCTTTATGGCCCGTTAAAAGGCTTCTTTTCTGGCATAGGTTATGATGTAAAGGGTGAAGTTGGTAATGCAGATTTAGTAGCTCTCCCCATAAAATTTAACAGTAAAAATGATCTTATAATTGTTGAATTAAAAACAGGCTTTTCTCTTTCACTTTTTCATCAAGCTGTACAACGGCAATCCATTACTAAAAATGTCTACATAGCTGTTCCTCACAGAAAAGGAAAAAAAGCATATGTTTCTTTGAGAAGAAATAAAATGTTATGTAGAAGGCTTGGAATTGGTTTAATTACAGTCTGTCTTGATGAACACCTTGTGAAAGTAATTTGTGAACCAGGAGTTTTTAAGAGTAAAATAATAAAATCTCGCAAGACTAAGTTGATAGAGGAGTTTGAAGCTTTACATGGCGACCCAAATAAAGGTGGAATGATATCATCTGGAGTTATGACTGCTTATAGGCAAGCAGCATTAAGGTGCGCTAAGGTTTTAAATGATAATGGTCCATTAAAGGCTTCTCAAGTGGCCAATAAATCATCTTATCTGAAGGCCCGTAATTTAATGGCTGCTAATTATTATGGATGGTTTGAGAGAATTAGTAGGGGTGTTTACGATATTTCAGAGGTAGGAAAGGATGCTCTTTTAGAACATGCTGACCTTCTTAATAGTATGTTTAAAGAATAACATGGAGTGCTACTTACTATTCATTAAGTAAGATTGGATCTCCATATCCTAGTTCCTTTAATCGATTTAACTGTGTTTTAGCATCACCGACTACTAATATGTTCATCTTAGACGGATGAATATACTGAGCAACTAACGATTTAAACTTCTCAAGAGATAATTCTTTTATTAAATTAGAACTTTTAGCCTGATAATTATCATCATAGTTGTATAAACTGATGTTATTTAAAATCTGTAATTTATTTGTTGATGTCTCATTTTCAAGAGCTTTACCGCGTATTAAGGCATTTTTCATAACTTTTAGCTCTGTGTCAGAAAAGCTAGTTCCATAGCTTGTGACTATATCGCGAATTAATTCAATGGCTTCTTTTGTGGCATTAGTTCTTACAGAGGATTGAATTATAAATGTTCCCTCATCTTTTGTGCCATTAAAGCTAGATCTAATTCCATATGTGTATCCTTTCTCTATTCGTAATTTTGAATTAAGTTTTGACGTATATATTCCTCCGAGTGGGAAATTTATTGCTTTTGCCAATAAATAATCTTTGTCTGTTGCCCTCAAGGATGGATAATCCATTATAAGCACAGATTGTTTTGCGTCAGGAATATTATAGAAGTAAATTTTAGTTTCTTTTACAGAGTTTGCAGATTGTGGTAATATTTTTTCATTTATTGATTTTGTATCAAGAGCGAAACTAAATTTTTCTCTTACTTTTTTTGTATTGAAATTACCTACAATTCTCAATTTTGCATTATCTAAATTATAAAATTGGCTGTAAAATTTTTTAAGGTCATCAATCTTTACTGCTTCTATTTTATTTTTGGGGCCATAACCTATATAATGCAAAATATTATTAGAATTATATTTTAATTTAGCATTTTCTCGGTATGCAATAAAGTTTGGATTACCTTCTGATTTGATTATGTTTTCAATGGCCTTTGTTTTTAATAATTCAAATTCTTTTTGATCCCAACGTGGCTCCTGTAGAATTTCTATAAGTATACTCATGGTTGCATCAAAGTTTTTATTTAGAGTTACTCCTGTAATGTAAGTTCCTTCAACATCATTACGGATAGAAATGCTTGAACCAAGAGACTGAATAGCATCTTCTAATTCAGAGGTTGTTTTACTTAAAGTTCCTTTACTAAGCATGTCAGCTAAAAGTCTTGGTACAGCTGGTTTTTCAATAGTCCCATATTTTCTTCCCGCATCTATAAACAATGAAAAGTTTATAAGTGGAGTTTCATTTGAAAAATTCCCGTACAGATTAAGACCATTTTTTAGTTGGGTACGCCATATATTTGGTGCACTTATTTTATAGCTTGCACCAAATTTAGGCTCAATAGACCTGTCAAAAGAGGAAGGTGTGAACTCTTTAATCTCTCTCTTTTTAGGGTCATATTCCGTTAAATTAAGCTTATCTGTTATTATTTTTTCTTCAACTATTTTAGCTTTTATTGAGCCTTTTAAAGCTAGTTTTTTCTGTCCCTTAGGAACAAAACTTACATAAATTGCATTTTTATCTTTTATGTACTTTTTGTAAACATTCATAACATCATCTACCGTTACTGATAAAAGATTATTTACTTCTTCTTTGAAAAAACCAGGATCGTCAGTGTAGGTATTATACTCACTTAGCTGAATTGCTTTTCCTAATGCGCTCTGGATATTTTGATAGAAATCAATTTCAACACCAGCCTTTATTCGGTTTAGGTCTTTTTCTGAAATGCCATTATTCTCAAAATGTGCAAAACCTTTATTAAGTGATGGCAGAAGGGAATCAATACTTATATTTTCATTAGGGGACATAAACATGTAAATTTCACCGGCTATTTCTTTGGTGTAGTTAAAGGTTGTTATTTGTGAAGTAACCTTGTCCTCATCAATCATTATTTTGTTAAGAGGCGCATTTTTACCATCGGTTAAATATTCAATTAGTATATTTATTGCATATGAATCAGGATGGTACTGTTCTACAGCAGGCCATGTTATAGATAGCTGCGGTAATGTAGCAAAATTATCCTCATGGTAAAAGCTTTTGTCTGCTTTTAATGAAACTGGTTCTGCTTCATATGGTGAAATATCATTTCCTCTAGGTATTTCACTAAAATATTTAATTATCAGTTTTTTGGCTTCTGATTTATTAAAGTCTCCAGATAAAGTTAAAGTCACATTATTAGGCACATACCATTTTCCATAGAATTCTTTTACGTCATCAAGTGTCGCTGAATCTAAATCATCTAATGATCCGATAACTTGCCAATTGTATGGGTGGTCAGAAGGATAAAGTGCTTTTGATACAATATAAAGGTTATGACCAAAGGGTTGATTGTCTACGCGTTGCCGTTTTTCGTTTTTAACGACTTGTTTTTCATTATCCAGTACTTCTTGTGTGACCGTGTTTATAAACCAACCTAATTTATCTGCTTCTGCCCAAATAATTTTTTCAAGACCCTCTTTTGGCACAGCTTGAAAGTACTGCGTCATATCATTTGTTGTAAAACCATTCGTACCATTGCCCCCTATTCGCGTATTCATTTCATCAAGCCCGCCATAGCCTAAATTTTCTGAGTCTAGAAATAGTAGATGTTCAAACAAATGAGCAAACCCAGTTCGTCCAGGCTGTTCCCTGCCAGAACCAACGTGTGCAGCTAAGTTAATAGCAACAATAGGATCTGATTTATCAATATGAAGTATTACTTCTAATCCATTATCTAATGTAAATTTTTCGAATTCTATAGTCGGATTTTTATCTGAGTTTTTAACGATTATCGCTAAAAATGAAATTATAGTTATTGCGAGTATTATTATATTTCTTTTCATTATCTCTTCACCAAGAAAATTTAAATTTATCTATTTTTTACGATACGGATTAGGCCCTCTTGGGCTGTAGATGCTATAAGCTCTCCATTTTGCGAGTAAAAGCTACCTCGTCCAAAATCCCTAGCCCTCATGGCTCTTGGGCTATCAATATGATAATAAATCCATTTATTAACTCTAATTTCCGAATGAAACCACATTGCATGATCAAGACTTGCTCCAATTAAGTTATGCGTATCTCTATTCCAAGTATGAGGCATCAAGCCAACAGACATGAGTGCTTTATCAGAAATAAAAGCTAGAAGAGTCCTATGTGTTATAGGGTCATCTCCAATGTCATCACTGAATTTAAACCAAAACCCAAATTCAGGATCATACTCCCCAGGTTCAACTACCTTGTATAACTCTGGTGTTCGTATTTCTACGACTTTACTATCAAAGATAAGGCTGTGCTGTCTTAATGTTTCAATATTTACCTTTGGATTATTTTTAGAAAGTTTTTTAATGTGTTCAATGTCCGGTAAGATGTTATCTGGTCCTGGAATGTGCGAAGGTAAATCCATTTGATGGTTTAAACCATTCTCCATTTTTTGGAATGAAAGAGATGCATTAAAAATAGCTTTACCTTTTTGTTTTGCTACGACTCGACGTGTCGAAAAACTTTTTCCGTCTCGTATTGGGTCAACTTCGTAAATTATCTGTGAATTTAAGTCCCCTGGGCGAAGAAAATAAGCATGCAATGAGTGTGGTCGCCTAACAGGATCAACCGTTCTGACTGCTGCATTTAAAGCTTGCCCTAGAACTTGTCCTCCAAAAACTCTTGGAAGGCCCATTCTGAGCGCTTCACCAGTAAAAAGGTAGGTATCAATCTCCTCAACATGCATTTTTGATAAAAATTCTTTTAATGTAAACATTATTATATATTCTATTTTTTTATTAAACATTACAAGCGTCACTTTTGCATAGACCTTATGCAATGATTTTGTAATGAAGGCGTATGAAAATAATTGGAAATTTGAAATTAAACCTCGAATTGAAAAATTCTTTGTAATTTTGTTAAACTGATGATGATTTAAGAAAGTTGTTCTATGTTAAATAAACTGATCTCATTAGGATTAATATTAGGTTTGATCGTCGGCTTAGGCGCATCTATGACTGGAAATGAAATTTTGCACACAGTAGCAAAGACTTCCACGCCATTAGGTCAGATATTTATAAATGCTGTAAAAATGGTGGTGATTCCACTTGTGGTTTCTGTAATATTTACCAGCATAGCCCGCTTGGGGGATCCAAAAAAATTAGGTAGTATTGGGGTAGCTACTCTTACATTCTACTGTGGAACACTTTTACCCGCTATCGTTATAGGGATGGGTGTTATGTTTTTGGGATTGCGGTTTATACCTGAGATTAAAATGCCAACGAATGTTTACAGTCAAGTACCTGAATTACAATCTGCTGTAGATTTTATTGTAAGTCTGATTCCCGCTAATCCATTTTCTGCAGCATCTAATGGTCAAATACTTCCGCTGATAGTATTTACTGCTTTGCTTGCTGCTGCGACGGGAACGCTTGCTAGTGAAAAAAGAAAGAGAATGGTATTAGCAGCCGAAGATTTTAGTGAGGCTTTAATAAAGCTTGTATGGTGGATACTTTATCTAGCACCTTTAGGGGTATTTGGATTGGTTGCGTCCTCTACAGCTTTGCTGGGATGGAGCCTTATCCAAAGTCTGATAGTCTTTATACTATGCGTATTGATTGGACTTTTTTTGCTACTAGCATTTGTTTTTTTACCTATGCTAATAATTTATGTAAAAATGAATATGTCTACATTTTTTAAAGGTAGTTTTGGCCCCGCTTCGATTGCCTTTTCCACTACAAGCACTGCTGCAGCTATTCCAGTTTCCCTTGAGCATACAGTTAGTAAGCTCAATGTTTCAAAGCAAATATCAGACATGCTAATACCTCTGGGTGCATCGATTTATAGACCAGGGAGTGCTTTGTTTCAGGGTGCTGCAATAATATTTCTAGCGCATATTTATGATGTAAGTTTAGTTACAAGCTCTTTAGGAGGAATAATTTTTGCAACGTTCCTCGTGTCACTTACAGTAGCACCAGTTCCATCCTCAGGTGTGGTGACAATGACACCAGCTTTGGCCACAATAGGAGTTCCAGTATCAGGCTTAGGTTTGATTCTTGGGATAGACCGTATTCCAGATATGATGCGAAGCTGTGTAAATCTATTAGGTCAGATTGCTGCTACTATTATCGTGGAGCAGCATATAAAAAATAAAAATCAGTTTAATACTTAAATAAATTATAAATAATTGTATTAATCTTACTTAGATTGTAAAATTGCTCTTTCCCTATACATAAAGCCGCGCTATAGAGCGACCGATTGCCAAATGGGGGGATAGCTCAGTTGGTTAGAGCCACCCGCTCATAACGGGTTGGTCGGGAGTTCAAGTCTCTCTCCCCCTACCACGCATTCTACACTGCATGCTGTTGATTAAATGTTAAAGCTCTTTCTTTGGGAAAGACCTGACCGCCACCGTATTATATTAGGGTGCATATTTTCGTTGGCTTTCTTTTTAACAACCCTCGCAAAATCTAAGGCGCATGCTGCAGAGATATCTGCTATTGTGAATTTTCCTGTCGAAATAAATTCTTTCTCTTGGAGGTGTGTTTCTAGAAAATTTAAAAAGTTGTCTATCTGCTTAAGTCCTCTTATGGATAGTTCTGGTATTTGCTTGTAATTATGTTTTCCTGGCAGCGATCTATCTTTCATTGCAGGGTTAGCATTTCGCAAAGCACTAGCAACTGCCATACCAAACTCATGATCTATCTTCGATTGCCAGGATGCTATAACAGCTTTTTCATAGGGTGTAGTGCCTAACAGGGGGGGCTCTGGATAAATTTCCTCGAGATAAGCTGCGATAGAGGCGTTATCAGTTAAGATTTTTCCATCTTCAAGCTGTAATGCAGGAACAGTGCAATCAGGATTAATTTTACGGAATGCATCTCCCATTTGCTCATTTGCCATGAGATTAATTTCAACAGTTTTATGTGGTACGTTTTTTTCAGCTAAAAAAATTCTAGCCCGCCTAGGGCTAGGCGCCTTACTGTAATCATAGAATATAAGTGTCATATATAACCTAAATTATTTTTGATACTGGTAAAGCAGTATATTATGGCATGTATTGTTCTGGGTCCCCATCAGGGCCTATATTTGTAACGTAAAACTCCGCAAGCTCAACAGTTTGTCTGGCAAAAGCTAGGTTATAGTTCCACTCAGTTCTTTCAGCTGCATAGTCACGGTTAGCTTTTCCTGTGAGGTAATAGAGTTTCCATTCTTTATCGAGCGCAATACGTTCTTCAATGACAGAGTCATAAGGTTCTATATTTCTTTGTAATGCGACTAAAATATCGCCTTTTTCCTTCCCTTTTTGAGGTTTGGCTGCTCTGGCCCAGAAAGAAACAACTATGATATCATTTTTTTTGATATCTTTTACCATATCATTACGTGTTGCTATGTCCCAAGAGTTAGGTTTTTTCTTTCTTACAGTAACCCTGTAGGCCATTCCGCTTGGAGCACCTTCTGATTCCACTATTTTTTCTCTTTTGTCTGGCCCGTAGGTTACCCAGTCAAAATTTAGACTACTGACTAAAAACGGAAATGCTCTCTGATCACTTGAGCTATTCATTTCATCGGCAGAAGAAGTTATGTTTGCTCCAAATATTAAAAGAGCAAAAGAAAATATCGTTATAAATATTCGGTTTAACATATTATTCCTTTATGTGTTTAAATTTTTTTAGGTTCTATCCGAGAAGGTTTTCAAGGTATTTAATTTGTGCCACAATCTCTTTTTTTGCCACACATTTTTTACATTTTGACCCCAGTTTTTTTAATTTTTTATAGTGTTCATTCGCTTTTTTGAGGTTGTTGTCTTGGTATTCCATTAAACTCAACCTGAAATGCGCATCATATAAGTTTTTTCTTAACCCTGTTGATCTTAAAAGTGTTGCTTTGGCTTCATCACGCTTTCCAAGCTTTAGTTGTGACATACCCATCATGTAAATTTGGAAACCCCTATCTTCGCATGTACGTGTTCCTTCATTATCTTTATTTCTAAAATCCGATGAATTGAGCTGAACCTTAGGTATTACAGGTTGTGTCGTTGGTGCTACAACTGCACCTCCTAAGCCGCCTGATGGTTGGGCGGGAAGATCAATATCTGTTCCAACATCAGAGCGTATTGTACTGTCTCTGGCTCCCTCAAGCCCTGAAATGAAGTTACGTTCAACCCTTAATGCACAAAAAGCATTTTGTTTAAATTCAATTTCAGCAGTGGCAAAATCCCCAGCACGCCAAGCCGACATTGCTGGGTCAGTTTGAATAGTTCCTGTTGTTATTATTTCTTCGATAGAGCCTATGTCTTCACTTTGGGCGGGTAAAAAACTAGTCAGAGATAATATTAGAATTAAACGAAGTTTACTCATATTTAAAATCCTATCCGTAATCAAAGCAACAAAAACTATATGTTGTTGTAATTATAAGTATTTGACAGCGCTGTCAAATATCTAAAATAAGCTATATAGAGCTGGCATTGTAATGCTTGATAAATTCTTCATGAGTTTTCATTTTATCTACACTAACTTTCATGGCATTTTGCATGGAGTCGAGACTATGCTGCACTTGATTAAACGGTAATGAGGAAATTATGGGGTCAATGTTCTTTGGTATTATATTCTGCCCTAAGCAAACTGCGATCCAGCTAGGCTTCGAGAATAATTCATCATCATATCTAAATACTCTACCTGCTTCTCTAAAAAGTTCTACTTTGGCACTTAAGCTGTCCGGAACACTCATATTTCTGCAATAATTCCAAAATTCACTATCATCCCGTTCTGTTGCTTTATAATGCAATATAATAAAATCACGAACTTGATGAAATTCTTTTAACATCTGTTTGTTATATTCGCTTCTCACCACCTCTGAAACTTCAGTTGTCGGAAATAGAGATATAAATTTACTAATACCCACTTGAATGAGATATAACGAAGTTGACTCCAATGGCTCTAAAAAGCCTGCTGATAAACCAATGGAAATACAGTTTTTATTCCATAAATTTTTACGACAACCAGTTTTAAAGCTTATTTTACGTGGGTTTCCAATAAGTTCACTGTCGATCCCATCTAATAATACTTCAGTTGCATCGGTGTCTCTCATGAATTTACTTGAATAAATATGCCCGTTACCTGTTCTACGTTGGGTGGGTATTCTCCATTGCCACCCAGCTGTTTTAGCTGTGGCTTTCGTATAGGGTAAAAGTTCTCCTTTTTGTTTGCTTGCTACAGTTTGAGCGCTATCGCAAGGTAACCAGTGGCTCCAATCTGTAAATGGCACCTTAAGTGCTCCATCAGACAGTAAAGCCCTAAACCCAGTGCAATCAAAATAGAAATCACCTTCTATAATTTGTTTACTTTCCATTTGAAGATTGGCTATATTTCCAGTTTCTTGGTCTAGGTTTACTTGAGTGACTTTACCTTCCAAACGATTAACGTGTCTTAATTCAGCATAATTACGTAAGTATTTCGCATATTTGGTTGCATCAATATGATATGCATAACGTAAATGAGATAATAAAGATCTTGGGTTTTGATCTGGCATAGAAAATTTATTTTCGACACTTGCGACTGCGCAGATACTATAATCTTGCAACTTTGCAGTACTGCCTCCCTCTTTAGAGCGAAGCCAAAATTGATGGAAGTCAATCCCTTGCATATCTACGCCAATATTACCGAAGGGATGAAAATATGAGTCGCCTTTGCGACCCCAGTTGTTAAATTCTATTCCCAGTTTAAATGTTCCATCTGTTGCTTTTAAAAACTCAGCTTCATCAATCCCCAGCATAGCATTGAAATTTAACATATCCGGAATTGTTGCCTCTCCAACTCCCACAGTGCCAATCTGTTCTGACTCAATCAGTGTAATATTTACATTATTAGGGCTTAACATGCTTGATAAAGCGGCAGCTGTCATCCAGCCCGCTGAGCCTCCGCCTACAATAACTATATTTTTTATATTATTTTGATTGGACTTTGTCATTCTGCTTCCTGAGATATTTTATCAATCCTGTGATGTATTTGTTAAGTGGGGGTATTTTTTCTGATATTATAAAATTATTTTTTTTGATGTTTTTTAGTGTTTCTATGAGCTGAGTTTCATCGAGCCTATCTGCTAATGCGTCATACCTTTTTGGTATGCGTTTCATACCCAAATGTATCTGGATCCAGTCCTCATTGTTGAATGGTTCAAGGTCATATTGCAGAACAATGCCTCTACTCTTAAATTGCATTATTTTATTTTTAAGTTTATCATAAATTAGTTCTTCAATTTTGTTTTCATAGCTTTCTTTTTTTATAATGGTCTGGGCGGGTTGAAATGCACTCTCGAATGTAGATGCGTGAATATAATCCTCTGTGAAACGGCGGTTATATTCTTTAGCTTCAATTTTCATATCGTGCGAAATTGGAATTAGCTCCAACATCCTCTTAACATCATTTTGTAAAAGCATAATGGGTGCTGGTGTTAATGGTGATAATACAGCTGCACTATGTCCTAATCTAAGACAATTATTTATCCAGGGATTTTCAGAAAAACCAGTGGTAATGGTAACACCGGTTGAGTGATGAGTTCGTGATTCAGTATCATTATCTTTTTTGTTGGATATCTCACTTATATTAAGTATTTGAAGTTTATCTTGTAAAAATGTTTGTGATTTCCATTTTTCAATATTGCCATGAACTTTTCTACAAGAGCCGATTATCTCGTTATGAGGTGAAATATTCTCTACCGCTTTGAGTGTACGATTATGTCCAAAATTAATACGCTTATCATAAATTCCTAAATTACCCTGAGTGCAATCAATAAAAAAATCACCTGATATATTAGCGCCATTGGATAATGTTAAAGATTTAATTTCTCCATTAGATTTTTCGATGGATTTTATGCTTCCTTTTTCTATATTTATATCCCAGTTATCTAATTTTCTACCTATTATTTTTCGTAATTCAGCAGGATGAAAATGATAACCATATTCTATATTTTTTAAGGGATTTTTAGGGTCTTTTGATGGGTGGGCAAAAACCCCTTTATTAGCTGCACACACAGACATAATATAGGGACCTATAGCTGATTGCTCTGGGAATTTGGCGGTGATTCGATTTAAATAGTGGTGAAACATTACTCCTTGTATCAGGGGTAGAGGTTGATGATGGCATTGATACCATGAATTTTTTTCCTCGCCCCAGTCTAAATAATGTGTTCCTAATGAAAAAGACGTGTTGCTTTGGGTTAATAGTTCAATTTCAGTTATGCCCAAACTTAGTAAAAATGCGTAAGTTGATGTTGATGTTACATTTCCGTAAAATATATCTTTTTCGTGAGTGCAGAGGGTATCTATTAACGTTAATTTGGTTTCCTTTGGCAGTGCCTTGGCCAGTGCTGCTGTAGTTATTACACCAGCTAATCCATTTCCACATATGATAATATTTTTTATGTTAGAATTATTCATTATTATTTAACTATGCTAGCGCCATATTCTTGTAAATATGAAGCATGCTCCGGTGTATTTTTAACAGCTATTCTATTGTCATTTCTTATGGAGTCTAATTTTGATTTAATGATATTATAATCGATACGATTTGCCCTAATATCATAAGATTTTGGCATTAAATTTTGACCCGCCATCACTGCCAACCAGCTGGGTGGGTGGAATACGCCGTGTTCGTATTTAGTTAAATATCCTCTATTGTTCCACGCTGTGATTTTATCTTTTAGGCTTGATGGTAAGGTCATATTGCGAAAATAGTTCCACATATCACTATCATCTCGCTGCGTTGCTACATAGTGCAGAAGCAAGAAATCACGAACTCTATCAAAGTTTAAATTCATACGGCGATTGTACTCTTCTATATCGCTTTCAGGAAAAGATTTATCAGGAAAGAGCTCTATTAGTGAGGTTATACCCTCTTGAATAAGGTGAATTGAAGTGGATTCTAAGGGTTCCATGAACCCCCCTGACAAACCAATCGCTATTACATTTTTTTGCCATAATTTTTTTCTTTTCCCTGTTTTAAAGAAAAGCTGTTTTGGCTCTGTTATTGCCCTTCCTTCTAATGTGCTCAGTAGCTGATGTGTTGCCTCATCATCTGAAATGTATTTATCCCAGTATACATATCCATTACCTGTTCTATGCTGAAGCGGTATACGCCATTGCCATCCTGCTGTTCTAGCTGTTGCCCTGGTGTAGGGAAGGCTAGGCCCTTCTTGTTCACATTGAACGGCAACGGCTTTGTTACAAGGGAGCCAGTTACTCCAGTCCTCATAACCTGTCTTTAGTGTTTGCTCTATAAGTAGGCCTCTGAAACCTGAACAATCTATAAAAATATCTGCTTCAATCGTAGACCCGTCTTCCAATAGTATCGAGGTGATGTTTCCGTTCTCATGGTTTTGGAGAACTTCTGTAACTCGGCCTTCTGTTCTTATGACATTCCTAGCCTCAGAATATTTCCTCAAAAATTTAGCATAAAGGCCCGAATCAAATTGATATGCATACCCAAAGTTAGAGCCAATTTCATTGTTATCACCTTGCGGGTGTTGGAATTTCCCAGATTCGGCTGCTAAGACTGGAAAAGAGTGATCGCAAAGTCTAGACTTGTGCCCTTTCTGCAACAGTCTTAACCAAAAATGATGATATTCAATGTTATCAATAGGTATTCCGTAGTCACCAAAGGGATGCACATATTGGTCTCCAATTTTGCCCCAATCGCAAAATTCTATTCCCAGTTTAAATGTAGCTCGGGTAGCCAGCATAAAATCCTTTTCATTTATTCCCAAAGAATTATTAAAGTACCTTATATGTGGAAGGGTGGCCTCTCCGACGCCTACTGTACCAATTTTATCTGACTCTACGAGTTCTATAGATATCCCTAAATCACTGAATTTATTAGATAAACCAGCTGCTGACATCCACCCCGCTGTGCCGCCGCCCACGATACAAATTTTCTCAATTTTCAAAACATTTGCTCCTTGTACTGGATGTTGTTGGGCTGTTGCGTTATGTATTTACAATCAAAATTGAATTCATAGGTTATCTTTTAGTTTAGATTTACAACGTGCCAAATGCGCGCATTGATATCAATACTTATTAAAAATGATTTCCATAAATCTGTCATCTTATAGCAACTAATATTTAATGAAAGGTAATTGACAGCGCTGTCAAATTACGCTTAAGTATTAATAAAGTTATATAAATTAACTGCAATTATTACTTCACAAAGAAGTATGCCTTTTTGGCAATAAGGGAGAGAAAATAGTGAATTCTAATATTAATGCGTCAGTAGAGCGTCTAAATAAGCTAGCGTTGTTGGGAACAACAGCATTAGTTGCAAGCTTTGGTTTAATGTCACCCGTGTATGCGCAGGAAGATACATCTTCAGCTACAGCAGAGGAAACATATGTAGAGGAAGAAGGTGAAGTAGTTGCGACGGGTATTCGTCAAGCTATCAAGACTGCAAGAGACCTCAAGAGAAATGCTGATACAGCTGTTGACTCTATTACGGCTTCGGACGTTGGTGCACTACCTGATCTATCAGTTGCTGAGGCATTAGCCCGAGTTCCTGGTGTTGTTGTTCAGCGTTTTGGTTTAGGAGGAAGCCAAGGTGACTTCCCTTCACCTGAAGGCGGAGGCAACCTTATTCGGGGTCTTACTTTAGTACGTTCTGAATTTAATGGTAGAGATGCTTTTTCTGCTAATGGCGGTCGTTCTTTAGATTTTGGTACTGTTCCTCCAGAATTAATAGGCGCTGTTGATGTTTACAAAAACGCTTCAGCTGACCTTATCCAAGGTGGTATTGGTGGTACCATTAATCTTCGTTCACTTGAGCCATTTGATAAGACAGGATCTTTTATGTCTGCATCAATAGATGGCACTTATACTGACCTTCGCAACGAGTGGAGCCCAGATTACAGCGTAATCGCCAGTAACCGCTGGGATAGTACAAATGGAGAGTTCGGTTTACTCGCATCATTCTCATCATCAGAATTACAGTCAGACTTACATGGTTTCCAAGTGGGTCAACTTCTTCCGATTCCTGTAGCTGCAGGTTCAAGTGAACTAATAGGTGTTCCGGGTGGTTTTCAGCTTCGTACAAACGAAGTTGATAGAGGCCGAGACAGTTACTACGTAGCTGGCCAGTGGCAAAATAATGATGGCACTTTTAAAGCTACAGCTAAATTTGCGCGTATCGAAAACAGTGTAGACCAGGACGAGAGAACATTAGAATTCTTTCCAGATGGTGAAAGCTTTTTCCCAGGTAACCCTCCAGGCAACCTAACTAACATAGCACCTGGGTTTACAACTACCCCTTTTTCTGCAGATATTCCATCATGTAATGGCGCTAATGATCCAAACTTTGTTTGTGAAAATACATATTCCATTACCGGACTTTATGAAACGGGTGTAATTTCAAACAACCTACGTGATTGGACTGGTTCCAACGGTGCCAATTTCACAAACCTTGCAATACACCAAAAAGATCGTTCAGTAACAGATGATATGTCACTAAATATTAAATGGCAGCCATCTGAGCGTTTGTTTATCAATATTGATGCACACAAGACTACTGCTGAATTTACAAAAGAACGTCTCTGGGGCGGTACACGTTTCTTCTCAGACTTCACAATAAACCCAGATTTGGATAACCCGCAAGTTGAGCTTATAGGCGCTGCGAGTAACCCGTATTTGACAAGAACAGGAGGTCAGGCATCAGCAACAGACGCTCTCAACGACCCAAGAAATGCTTACCTTCTTTTCTCAGCAGATGAGTTTAATGATAATGAAGGTGACATGTACGCGGTTAAAGCCGATGTTGAGTATGAATTTGACGGCGACGGTTGGTTTGACTCAATCGAATTTGGCGCGCGAATTGCTGAGCGTGACCAGACAAACCGCTCAGCGGGTTTGAACTGGGCATCTGTTGCCGCTCCTTGGGCTGGTGGATATATGCCAATGGCCGACTTGACTCAAGGTGGATACGAAGAAGTAGATTTTACTGATTTCTTCCGCGGCGACACAGTTGTAGGTAACAATACATCCGTACTATTTGTAGATAGAGCTCTGTTGCAAAACTATGATGCTTGGGTTTCATCGCTTCAAGGCGAAGCATTGCTTGGTACTGGAGTAAATGCAGCTGGTAATCCACAAATAGGTGATTGGCAGCCTCTGCGTGTTAATGGAGTTGTTGATTATGATAACCGAGGCCTAATTGGATCAATTCAAGAGAAAACTCAAGATTTCTACGCAAAATTAGATTTTGGCAATGAGTTTAATAATGGTATGTCAATTGATGGTAACGTAGGTATTCGTTACACATCTACTGATGTTAAAGGAACAGGCGGGGTTGATTATATAAATATAACAGGTGCCAATGAAGCAATTTTTGCTCCTGGAACTGTTGCTTATTTTGACCAAGCGGATACGCAGTTTGACGGTGAGTTTAATACAACCGATTACTGGCTTCCGTCTTTTAATGCTAAATGGAACCTTAATGATGAAGCCTTAATTCGTTTCGGTGTGAGTAAGGGTATTACGCGTCCAAATGTTGCTCAGTTAAGAGCTGACCAGGTTGCAGTTGCTAACCTCGGTTATGATGTGGACGACTCTGTAGTTCCCGGCATTATACAAGCCATAACACCTCAGCAAATCAGTATTTATGGTGGTAACCCGGATCTTGAAGCGATTACATCATGGAATTTTGATGTGTCATATGAGCATTACTTTGGTGATGACAACTCATTTACACTTTCACTTTTCAAGAAAAATATCAAAAACAATATAGTCTATGCTTCGCAAACTATTGGTACCGAAACACTGGATGGTGTAGAAGTTCCTGTTGTATTTAATGGTGATCTAAACCAAGATGAAGCTGAAATTCAAGGATTTGAAGTTGCCTATACTCAGTTCTTTGATGATCTGCCTGGTTTATTTTCAAACTTAGGATTGCAAGCTAACTATACTTATATTGAGGCTAAGACTAACCCACCAGCCGCGATTGCAGATGCAAATAACGATGGTATTCCTGACTCATTCGAAAGAATATATCGTTTTGGTGTGCAGGATTTCTTAGGCCTATCTGATCACTCTGCTAACTTGATTGGTATATATCAAGATGAGCAGTTTGAATTTAGACTAGCATATAACTGGAGGTCAGAGTATTTGAGCTCGTATCGTGATTATGTAACAGGCGCTCCTATTATCCAGGAGGAAAGAGGTTATCTTGATGCATCTGCAAAGTATGACTTTAATGATAACTTGCAGTTCCGTGTCCAGGTCGCCAATATTCTAGATACAAAGGCTAAGGCATCGCAGCAAATTTCTGCTGATGGTCAACGCTTCGGGAGAACTAGTTTTGTTGGAGATAGACGTATTAGAGTTGGTCTAAGGTATCAGTTCTAATATAAAAATTATTAATGAATAATGGAGGGCTTGTCCCTCCATTTTTTTTGTAAAATTTTATGAGTAATAGATTAAGATCATAAAAATAATGAACAAAACTAATGAACGAATAGTGCTTATGCTATACGGGTTTGATTAAAAATTATTATGTTGATCAGATATTTGATTTACAGTGCTGATCAATGTATTCTTGATGAGTTGGCAATGTATCCAAGCAAGCCGCCCAGGTTTTATGGATTTCAGACATACGTTTATCTAATTCAGCATCAGGCATTATATTAGCATTTGGATGAAACCTTTGTGGATGCATATTTTGTCCATGCATAACTGCAAACCAGCTAGCGTCGCCAAACAATTCGTTATCATGACGATAAAGTCTCGCGTTTTCCATGTAAATATTCATTCTCTCTTTTAGAGTATTTGGTATTTGCATATTTCTACAATAATTCCAAAATGGAGTATCGTCTCGTTCGGTTGCTTTATAATGTAGTATTAAAAAATCTCTGACTTGTTCATATTCTAGTAGAGTCCTTTGATTATAATAATTTATATCTGCTTCATTGAAGTGTTTATCGGGAAAATTTGTCATTAAACGAGCTATTGCAGTTTGAATAAGATGGATTGAAGTAGACTCTAAAGGCTCTAAGAAACCGGCTGCTAATCCTAATGAAATAACATTTTTATTCCAAGTTTTTTTTCTGATTCCAGTTTTAAACCGTAACTGTTTATGAATGCCAATTGGATTACTATCCATGCCTTTATGTAAGCTTTTCAAGGCCTCCTCATCAGAAATATAATCGTTACAATAGACATGTCCATTACCTGTTCGCGATTGTAAAGGAATACGCCATTGCCAACCAGCCTCTTTAGCTGTGGCTTTTGTGTATGGTATTGGATCTTCAGCTTTTTCACTTGCTTGAGCTACTGCACTGTTGCAGGGTAAATAATTAGACCAGTCACTATATCCAGTCTCTAATGTTTGCTCAATTAACAATCCTCTAAAGCCGGAGCAGTCAAAAAATAAATCTCCCTGTATTATTTGGCCATTTTCGAGTTGTACGTTTTCAATAAAACCGTTTTTAGAATTTTGATGACATTTGACAATTTTACCCTCTATGCGATTAACTCCATTTTTTTCTGAGAATTCTCGCATGTATTTTGCATATAGTGTAGCGTCAAAATGAAAGGCATAATCTATAGTGCTGAGTGGCGATTTTTTTATATTCTGTGGTCTATGAAATTTACCTGCTTTAGCTGCCATTATTTGTAAATTATAATCATCAATTGGAATTTGGCTTCCCATCTGTTTTTGTCTCAGCCAGTAATGGTGAAACCGCAAGCCTCCCATTGGCACCCCATATGGCCCAAAGGGGTGAATATAACTTTTTCCAATTTTATCCCAGTTGACGAATTCAATACCCAATTTAAAAGTAGCATTAGTTTTCTTCACAAAGTCATCTTCATGCAAACCAAGTAATTGATTAAAGAATCTTAAATGCGGTATTGTTGCTTCGCCAACTCCAACTGTGCCAATGGTATCTGACTCGATCAAATTTATTTTAATCTCTGGGTGGTTAAGCAGGCGCGATATAGCCGCAGCTGTCATCCACCCTGCAGTACCTCCGCCCACAATAACTATGTTTTTAATGTTTGAATCAGGAAGCATGTAATGTTGTTCTATTTCGTTTGATTGAACATTTCTTTATCATATTCTTTTTTAGATTCATATTAAATGACTGACTATTTTTTGCGATATTTTGTCTTTCTATCATTCAAGGGTAATTTGATAATACTCTTTTTACAGCATTTACCCATCCGTTGAGGAGTTTTGTTCTTTCTTCATTGCCCATTTTTGGGGAATAATGTCTATTTATTCTAATATGTTTTTTTATATCATCTAATGATTTATAAATACCAGCTTGCAACCCTACTAAATAAGCAGCCCCTAATGCTGTTGTTTCTTTTGAAGATGGGCATTCTATGGGAATGTCAAGTATGTCTGATAGGAATTGAACCATCCATTGGTTTTCCACCATACCTCCATCAACTCGCATAGAATTCGATGCTATACCGTCATCTGACATTGCTTTTATCAAGTCATATGTTTGATAGCATGTTGATTCAATTGCTGCTCTCGCTATATCCTCCCTTCCTGTATCTCTTGTAATACCAAACAAGGCACCGCGTGCATTAGGGTCCCAGTGAGGAGCGCCTAGTCCAGTAAAGGCAGGAACAAGGTAGACACCCCTATTTGTATTATGCTTGCCGCAAAGCGGCTCTACATCTGATGCCGTTTTGATGATCTTAATTCCATCTCTTAGCCACTGCACAGCTGCCCCTGCGATAAATATTGATCCTTCTAGGGCATAAGTCACTTTCCCATTTAGTCTGTAACATATTGTTGAGATGAGATTATTTTTAGATTTAACACATTCTTCTCCCGTATTAAGAATTACAAAACAACCAGTCCCATATGTGCTTTTTATATCCCCCTTAACAAAACAATTTTGACCGACAGCTGCTGCCTGCTGATCGCCAATAGCACTAAATATTGGAATGCTTTCTCCTAAAATCGAAAAATCTATATGTCCAAAATTATCTGCTGAGTTTTTTACTGTAGGTAAAACATTTACAGGCACTTTGAATAATTTGAGTAAGTCTTTATCCCATGTTTGATTATGAATATTAAATAGATTTGTTCGGCTTGCATTAGTGGCATCAGTATAGTGAGATTTACCTTTAGTAAGGCGCCATATTAAAAAAGTATCAATGGTTCCAAAGGCAAGTTCTCCTTTAACTGCCTTTTCTCTTGCTCCTTTGACATTATCTAATATCCAAGAAATTTTAGTACTACTAAAGTAAGGGTCAATAAGGAGACCTGTTTTTGAGTTCAACTCATTGTCAGAATAATTAAGCTTGATTTCTTCACAGATTTTGGCAGTCCTACGATCTTGCCAAACAATTGCATTATATATCGGCTCTCCTGTAAGTTTATCCCACAGGATTGTTGTTTCACGTTGGTTGGTAATGCCTAAGCCGGTAATCCCATATGTATTTTCTTTGATAAACTCATAAGCTAACTTTAAGGTGTTTAATGTGCTATTCCAAATATCTTCCGGATTATGTTCAACCCAGCCATCTTTAGGATAAAGCTGAGGAAACTCTTCTTGTGCTACAAATAAAGTTTCACCTGTTAATGAAAATACTAATGTACGTGAACTTGTTGTACCTTGGTCTATAGCGATTATAATATTTTCCATAGATTAATTTAAGCTCTTTAGATTGATACCGTCAAACTTTAAATTATCCAAATTTTTCTATTAATTATATTAGATAATAACTAGACTTTATATAAAGTGAAAAGGATGTTTACATAATACACTTAACTAAATTATATTCTATCTATGGAGACCTTGTTAGAAGCGCCACATCAGTTACTAATTACTTATATAGCCTTAACTTTTATCATTCAGTTGAGGTATTTTTTAATTGTTGGCCCTTTGCATTGGATGCTGTGGAACAGTAAATTTTATTTTAAAAATGCTTTTAAATTATCAAAGTCTCCCCCTAACCCTAAAACTATAAAACATGAGATCAAACTCTCTTTAATTAGCTCTTTTATATATGCTGCACCAACTGCTGTGGTTTTGGAGATGTGGAAATATGGCGGTACTGCAATCTATTCTGGAGTACCTGAAGGCATGAATGGTTGGTTTTGGGTTATTTTAAGTATGTTTATATACCTATTCGTTCAAGATGCATGGTTCTATTGGACACACAGGTTGATGCATAAAAAAACTCTTTTTAAATGGATGCATTCTGGGCATCATAAATCTATTCAACCGACACCATGGGCTAGTTTTTCTTTTGATCCGTTGGAGGCTTTTAGTGCTGCTTGGCTTTTACCTGTTCTGGCACTTTTAGTGCCAATCCATATATATGCAGCATTTGCTTTACTGATGATTATGACAGTAAATGCTATTTTTAACCATGCTGGATGGGAAATATACCCTCAAAAATGGATTGAAGGTTCGTGGGGCAAAAATATTATTACTGCTAGTCATCATAATCTTCATCATACTAATTTCAAAGGTAATTATGGACTGTATTTCCGTTTCTGGGATAAGCTTTGTAATACTGATATTGGCTTAATTAAAAGATAGAATATTTATGCATATATTTTTTAAGTATCAATTCTGAGCTTCTCTAGCTCATCCCTTAATTTTGCAGCTTTTTCAAACTCTAAATTTTCTGCGGCTTTGAACATTTGCTTTTCAATATCAGCCATTACAGCAATAATATTATTGCCTCCCTTGAAATCAGAAAAATTATCGAAATCTTTTATGTATTTCTTTTTAATTTGCCCTGTTGGAGTAAAGCGATTTGCTTCATCCTTGATTTTCTGTGCATCCTGACTATCCCCAACTGTATCAGCCACTCCTCGAAGCACCGTTTTAGGCGTAATATTATTTAACTCATTATGCTTGACTTGCCTGGCTCGGCGTCTGTCCGTTTCATCTATGGCCCTTTGCATTGAACCTGTAACGCGATCGCCATAAAGCACCACCTTGGCTTCACTATTTCTAGCTGCCCTACCAATGGTTTGAACTAATGATGTTTCGCTTCTGAGAAAGCCTTCCTTGTCTGCATCTAAAATACCAACAAATGCACATTCGGGTATATCCAAGCCCTCTCTAAGTAAGTTAATGCCAATCAAAACATCAAATTTTCCAAGACGCAAGTCTCTTATTATTTCTATTCGTTCAAGTGTATCAACATCACTGTGCATATAGCGAACACGAATCCCTTGATCATGCATGTAGTCAGTGAGATCTTCTGCCATTTTTTTTGTTAATGTCGTTATTAAAGATCTAAACCCCTTACCTGAAACCACTTTGACTTCATGAATAACATCATCTACTTGACTTGCCCCGTTAGTTGATACGGGTCTGATTTCAACTGGAGGATCAATTAATCCTGTAGGACGTATTACCTGTTCAGTAAATATTCCTTGAGTTTGTAGCATTTCCCATTTTCCTGGTGTTGCAGATACGTGCACGGTTTGTGGGCGCATAGCCTCCCATTCTTCAAATTTTAGAGGTCTATTATCCACACAGCTTGGCAATCGAAAGCCATGTTCAGAGAGTGTCGATTTTCGACTAAAATCACCTTTGCTCATTGCCCCTATTTGCGGAACAGTTACATGACTTTCATCTGTAAAAAGAATAGCGTTTTCTGGTAAGTATTCAAATAAAGTAGGAGGTGGTTCGCCAGGGTTTCGTCCAGTTAGGTATCTAGAATAATTTTCGATACCCGTACAAAACCCTTGTGCTGCTATCATTTCCAAATCAAATTCAGTTCTTTGTGCTATTCTTTGTGCTTCAAGTAATTTTTTGTTAGTGTTGTAATATTCCAAGCGATTTTTTAATTCATTTTTAATTCCCTTCATTGCTGACTGTACTGTAGGCCTTGGGGTCACGTAATGAGAGTTTGCATAAATTCTAACATTTTCTATTTTTTTACTGCTTCTACCCGTTAATGGATCAAAGACAGTAATAGAATCGATTTCATCACCAAAAAAATCAAACCTCCAAGCAGTATCGTCATAATGAGCAGGAAATAATTCAATTGTATCACCTCGGACACGAAAGGAACCTCTTTGAAACGCCAAATCATTCCTTTCATATTGCAATTGAACTAGCTGCATGATGAAGTCTCTGGGGTTAATTTCTTGACCATTTGCAATGTCGATGGTCATTTCTGTATATGTTTCAACAGAACCGATACCATAAATGCAGGATACAGATGCGATAATTATACAGTCATCCCTTTCAAGTATGGCCCTTGTAGCCGCGTGCCTCATTCTATCAATTTGCTCATTGAGCGAACTATCTTTCTCAATGAATGTATCCGTTCTTGGTACATAAGCTTCGGGTTGATAGTAATCATAATAAGATACAAAGTATTCGACAGCATTATCTGGAAAAAAGCTTTTAAATTCAGAATAGAGTTGAGCTGCGAGAGTTTTATTAGGCGCCATAATTAAAGCTGGTCGTTGTTGTTTCTCTATTATCTTGGCCATTGTAAATGTTTTTCCTGATCCTGTTACGCCAAGTAATACCTGATCCCTATTTAATTGATTAAGTCCCTGGCAGAGTTCTTCAATTGCCGCAGGTTGGTCTCCTGCTGGTTTGAAATCACTTACTAATCTGAACTTCTTACCACCTTCCGATTTTACGGGTCTTTCTGGTCGGTGAGGTTGCCACTCATTTGATCCGTTGATTTTCTGACTTAATAAGGATTCTGACATTTAACTAAAATAGTCCTAAAAATTCCTAATGCAAGTTATTGCAATGGATTTAACCTAACAGGTTTGAAGCTTTTCCTGTGAATGGGTGATGAGCCTAGAAGCTCAAGTTTTTGTAAATGTACTTTTGTCGGATAACCTTTGTGTGTGCCAAAGCTATAGCCAGGAAATCTATTTTCTGCTTCTAGCATTAATTTATCTCTTGTTACTTTAGCTATAATTGATGCGGCAGCAATTGATAAACTCAAACTATCACCTTTTATTATACACTCAGTTTTAAAAGGAAAATTCGGTGATCTGTTACCATCTATAAGCGCTACATCAGGTAAAACTGTAAGAGATGATACAGCTTTATACATGGCTGATAAACTAGCATTAAGAATATTTACTCTATCTATCTCTTCAGGTTCTGAAATACCAATTCCAATTTTAGCAGTTTGTTGAATATCTATAAATAAACTTTCTCGTTTACTCGTATTTAAAACTTTACTATCATTTAACCCATCGGGGTAATTAAATGGATTTAATATAACGGCTGCAGCAACCACTGGTCCAGCAAGCGGACCACGGCCAGCCTCATCCACTCCACAGACAAGCCCTTTATATGCGGATTCAAATAAAAAATCTGGAACTTGTTTTTTTAATTTATGCATAGTTAAGTTCAATTAGTTTGAATTATTTTTTTATCTATTGCCACTAAAGTCATAAGAGGCAAATAAGTAAATATGATTTGCGTAGTTATACCAACTTTAAATTGTATTGAACAATTATCATCTTTGTTGCCGCAGTTAAAATCTTTTAGCCGTGTTGTAATAGCTGATGGAGGCTCAACAGACGGAACAATGGAGTATGCCGCTAAAAATGCAATTGTTGCCATAGGAGCAAAGGGTAGGGGGAACCAGTTGGCATTGGGAGCAAAATATTGTTGTAATGCAAAGTGGTATTTTTTTACACATGCAGATAATCAACTCCCTGACGATATAAAAAATATTATTATTCAACACATAACAAGACACCCAAAATCTGCCGGCTATTTAAAGTTTAAAGCCAAATCGAAACGTTTTTCAGCTAGATTTATGGATATACTAGTAGCCACCAGATGTTTGCTATTGGGTTTGCCTTATGGTGATCAAGGGTTGCTAATATCAAAAACTATGTACAATGATTGTGGTGGGTACCTCCCTCAGATGTTATTTGAAGATGTTGCATTAATTGAAGCTATAAAGAGGCGATTTGGTAGGAAGGCTCTGAGATCTATGCATGGGCATATACTTGTTGATATTACAAAGCATGAAAGGGAAGGTATTTTTAAGAGAGGTTTTAAAAACTTGAAACTTCTTTTGGCTTATAAAAGGGGTATTTCAGTAAAAAAACTATACGAAATATATCGTACTTATTAATGAAACCACGCGTTTATATCTTGTCCCGTGCTCCAATTTTTGGATTAGCTAAAACTAGATTGGCAGCTGATATTGGTAAAGTACATACGCATAGACTCTATAAGAGTATGATTAAAAAAGTAATTAGAAGAACACAGGACCCTAGATGGGAAGTTATTATTTCTGGAACACCTTTAAAAAGTCTAGGCAAAGTAATTGAATGGCGAGGCATGAAACAAGTTTTACAAGCCAGAGGTACTTTATCCAATAAGCTTTATGAGATCTTTTTAAAACAAGGCCCAATAGTAGTAATTGGAACTGATTGTCCGCAATTAAACCAAAAAGATATAGCATCAGCATTTAAGGCTTTGAAATCTTATGATGCTGTTTTTGGTCCGGCTGAGGACGGAGGTTTCTGGTTAATTGGTATGAATGCGCCTGTAAAAAAAGATATTTTTAATAATGTGAGATGGTCCAATAAATTCACACTTAATGATATTTTATCGAATATAGGAGGTTCTGTTTTTCATTTAAGGCAACTAATTGATATTGATGACATAAGTTCTTTAAAAACTGTTAAAAAGACATCTGCTTGGTAGAAATATAATTAATATTTAATGTTTATAATAGCTGGTTTCTCTGAAGTTAATTAATGTATCATTTCCGCTGTAGGATGCCGAAAGCATCTCTAATATTAACGGCGTTATCGATAAAGGGTTTGGAACCTCCTCTGGATTTTCTCCAGGCATAGCTTTTGCACGCATAGCTGTTCTCATTGCGCCTGGGTTTAATAAGTTAACTTTCAAGTTAGTTATTTCAATTTCTTTTGCGTAGCATGAAACAAAGGCTTCTAATGCTGCTTTTGACGCGGCGTATGCGCCCCAATAAGCTGTATGACTGTTTGCAACACTTGATGTTAGAAATAGAGCTCTTCCTGCTTTCGATGCTTTTAATAATGTGTCCAGTGAACGAATTAGTCTATAATTTGCTGTTAAATTTACGGCTATAACCTCATTCCACTTTTTAGGCACTGTATGCGATGCTAAAGTTATTTCGCCTAAAGTCCCAGCATTAGCTAATAAACCATCAAGTTTACCCCACCGGTCATTTATAACTTTTCCAAGTTGGTCTATACCATCAAGGTTTTTTAAATCCATGGGAACAAGTGTGCATTCCCCTCCAAAAGATTTAATGGCATCATCAAGATCTTCTAAACCACCTTGCGTTCGAGCGGTTGCTATGACATGTGACCCAGCTTTTGCGAGAGCTATTGCTGATTGATAACCAATGCCACGAGATGCTCCTGTTACAAGCGTAACGCGACCTTTCATCATCTGATTATTCATTTTTTCAGGCAACCTCAACTAAAAACGAAAGTTGATTGGATTTATCTAATAGCTTCCGGTCGCGATCAATTAGGGGTGTTGGGTAATCACCTGTAAAGCAATGGTCTGTATATTGAGGAGCATTAAGTTCTCTAAATTTCTCTCCCATAGCCCAATAAAGGCCTTCAACTGAAAGAAAACCAAGACTATCAACTTCTAGCATTTCTGTCATCGCCTCAAGCGAGTAGTTCGCTGCTATAAGTTTTTCTTTTGTTGGCATATCAATACCGTAATGATCTGGATGTTTAATTGGTGGAGAGGCCGATCTAAAATGTACTTCTTTGGCTCCGGCTGCCTTGATCATCCTAACAATTTTAGTTGATGTTGTGCCTCTAACGATTGAGTCATCAACAAGTAAAACGCGTTTACCTTCTATCATAGCTCTATTTGCTGAATGTTTTAAACGTACTCCCATATCTCTTATTTGTTGAGTAGGTTGTATGAAAGTACGTCCAACATAATGATTGCGAATTATGCCTAATTCGAATGGAATTCCTGTTTCTTGAGAAAAGCCAAGTGCAGCAGGTACGCCACTATCAGGTACTGGGATTATTACATCAACATCTGCAGGAACCTCCATTGCTAACTTTTTACCCATTCGCTTTCTAACTTCATAAACACTTTTTCCGTTCACCACACTGTCTGGACGAGCGAAATAAACAAATTCAAATATACAAGGCCTTGGTTCGCTCTTTGGAAATGCCCTAAAAGAACGGATTCCGTCAGAGTTAATTGCTACAACTTCACCAGGTTCAACTTCTCTGACAAATTCAGCTGATATCATATCTAGAGCAACAGTCTCAGAAGCCAGTACATAACTATCACCAAGCCTTCCTATTAACAGTGGACGTATTCCAAGTCTGTCTCTTGCGCCAACAAGAGTGTTTTTAGTCATGCCTACAAAAGCGTAGCCGCCTTCTACCTGTCGGATTGCAGAAATAAAGCGGTCAATGAATTCACCACTTTTACCTCGTGCAATCAGGTGGAGTACAACCTCTGTATCGGAGGTGCTTTGAAATAATGCGCCAGCTTCGTTGAGTTGGTCTCTTATAGTGTAAGCATTTGTGATATGCCCATTATGAGCCAATGCAAATCCTCCAGAATGAAATTCTGCATAGAGGGGTTGAACGTTTCTTAATGTCCGTTGACCACCGGCTGTAGAATAGCGATTATGACCAATGGAAATAAACCCTGGTAAACGGCTTGAAGGGTCATCGCCTGTGAAATTGTCACCAACTAGACCAAAATGTCTTTCTGTGTGAAAAGTGTCTCCATCACTTGTAGCAATGCCGCAAGCCTCTTGACCTCGGTGCTGAAGGGCATGAAGCCCTAGCGCAGTCATGGAGGCGGCATTATCTATTCCAAAGATCCCAAATACACCACATTCTTCCTTTATCTTGTCTTCATTAGGGTCAAAAGTGCAGTGAGAGTATTCGCTAAAATTAACCATTATTTATTTTCCTTAAATAAATCATCAACTTTACTTTCTTTTAATTGCTCAGCATATGAACGGATTTTTGCAAAAGGCAAGGTTTGAATCTTATTACTCATTAAATTTAGTAGAGGGTAAATACTTGAATTCTTATAAATAGCTGGTAATTTTATTTCTTTTGCATCCAGTTGTTCTCTCATAAACCTTGGCATCTTTTTAATTATCTCCTCTGTTATGGTTTCAGGATTGTTATTCATAAAGTCCCTAAAGTTTTTTGCATCTTGTGAAGCCCGGTATTGAGACGTAAGCAACATTACACCTAGAGACGCTATGATGAAACCTCTTATGAGGCCAAAAACAGCACCAAGAACGTTATCAATAATGCCAACATCTTTTCCTCCCAAAGAGTTCAGTATTTTTCTCAAAATAAAAAATAAAACTGCATATGTGAGAGAGAAAGTAACTATACCAATAACAGTATTTGCTAGCCATGTTGGAGAAATAAATTCTTGAACCGTGTAACCAAAACTTCCGTAAATTACAAAAGTTATAAAAGCAGCTATTAGTAGAGATAAGATAGATGCTAGTTCATGTTTAAGACCTCGCTTTAATGCAGTTAAACTTGATATTAACAAAATTAATAAAACAACTATATCAAAGCTGTTGTAATGCCAAATTCCAATATTCATTACAAATATCCACCATTTAGGCGACTTTTATATTCATTCCCCAAGCAGAATCGTCTTCCAAGCCGCATTCTGCGCTTATCTCTACACGTCTTATTAAATCAGGCAAAGCTTTGATTGTAATGATTGGCATTATTGTAGTAAGGTTTTTTTCTAATTTCTTGGTAATAGCCGATGTAATTGCAGTTTGAAATCCAAGTTTTGATGCTTCTTTCAATCTCGCCTCTGTGCGCCCCACTGGCCTTACATCCCCAGAGAGGCTTATTTCTCCAAATACTACGCTATCTTTTGGTAAAGGTATACCGAAAGCTGAGGAGGCAATAGCTGCAGCAACAGCAAGATCTGCTGCAGGCTCATTTATTTTCAATCCCCCAGCAACATTTAAGTAAACATCTTTATTGGTGAAACTCAAACCACAACGTGCCTCAAGTACAGCTAATACCATTGCTAACCTTCCATTATCCCAACCAACAACTGCTCGCCGAGCTGTACCAAAAGCTGCTGGAGCAACTAGAGCTTGGATTTCTGTAAGGACAGGTCTTGTACCTTCTAAGCCAGCAAAAATAGAAGTTCCTGTCGATGCTATACCGCGACCATCTAAGAATAATGCGGATGGATTCGCTACTTCTGATAGACCGTTTTCTCGCATTTCAAAAACCCCTATTTCGTCGGTAGGGCCAAATCTGTTTTTATGTGCTCTTAATATTCTAAATTGATGAGCTCTATCGCCTTCGAAATAAAGCACAGCATCAACCATGTGCTCTACCACTCTGGGCCCGGCAATTTGTCCATCTTTTGTTACATGTCCAACCAATATAACACATGCGCCGCGTTTCTTAGCAAATCTGGTTAATTCTTGGGCACAGGCCCTTACTTGAGTCACAGTTCCTGGAGCAGCGCTAATCTGATCACTCCAAAGGGTTTGAATTGAGTCGATTATAATTACGTCTGGTTTTTCAATCATTAGTCCATCTAATATTGGACCAAGCGAAGTCTCTGATGCAAGCGATACGGATGCATTCTTAAAGCCAAGACGTTTAGCCCTTCTTCTAACTTGGTCTACACTTTCTTCTCCTGATATATAAGCGGTTTTAAGACCAGAGTGAGCTAATTTTCCAGCAGCTTGGAGTAAAAGTGTGGATTTACCTATACCTGGATCTCCACCGACTAATATAGCCGAACCTGGAACAAGACCGCCTCCAGTAACTCTGTCCAGTTCTGAAATACCTGACTTTAGGCGCGGTACATCAATGCTTTCGCCATTAAGCTTTACAAAATCTATATTTCTTTTGTTTTTGTTTGATAGTCGGGTGTGTTGAGATGAGGTTTCCTCAAACAAGGTGTTCCACTCACCACAGCTGTCGCACCTTCCCGCCCATTTGGTATGAACTGAACCGCATGATTGGCAAATAAAACAAGAACTAGGCTTAGGCATTTTTTGTTTCCATTTTTAATTATCCAACCCTATTATTGACGGAAAGTCAATAAATGTTTATGCTTTGTTCTTATTAAAATAAGTAAAAAAATAGTTATTTTGCGTAGATATAATATAAGTATGGTACGCAATTTATAACTTATTTTATTATTATAGGGCATTTTGCGTATTTTGTGTTTGCAAAAATGATGTTTTGATTGCACGTACATATCAGATATTTTTAATTGATGGTGAAAAAATGGATACTACAGAATATGATGTACTGGTTGTTGGGTCTGGTGCAGGAGCATTAACTGCCGCTATAACAGCTCATGATAACGGTGGTAATGTTTTAGTTATTGAAAAATCTGATATGTATGGCGGTACATCAGCCACTTCGGGTGGAGGTATATGGATACCTTGTAATCATCTTATGGCAGAACACGGCGAATCTGACTCTCCAGATGCTGCCTTAGAGTACTTGAAAGCATGCGTGGGAGATAAGGTTCCTGAAAGTCGTTTAAAAGCCTACGTTGAGAATGCTCCGAAAATGCTAAAAGAGATGGAAGAAAAATCAGACGTAAAGTTTGTTTCAACACCATATGCTGATTATCTTACTGAAAAACCAGGAAGTAAAGATGGTTGGCGAACTCTTGACCCTCTTCCAATGTCAGCGACAAAATTAGGTAAAGAGTTTTTAAATATGCGACCTCCGCATCCACAAACAATTTTTGGTGGTTTTACAATAACGGTTAATGAAGCAAAAAAAATTATAACTCGTTCCAAGGGTTGGAAGTGGATAATGGCTAAGTTGATGATATCCTATCGTTTGGATGTACCAATGCGATTGAAATCTAAGAGGCATCGTCGCTTATGTTTGGGAAATGCTTTGGTAGGAAGATGTTTAACTTCGGTTTTTAAGAGGAATATACCTATTTGGAGGTCAGCTTCTTTAAAGTCGCTCATTGAAAAAAATGGTAAAGTAACAGGAGCTATAATTACTAAAGATGGTGAAGATATTTTGATTAAGACAAAGCGCGGTGTTATTCTTGCTGCGGGTGGTTTTGAACATAACTCTCACATGAGAAGTGCTAATTTACCTGGACCAACAGATACCAACTGGAGTGCTACTCCTCCAGGCCAAAATACTGGTGATGCTCATATAGCGGCCGAAGCAGTTGGAGCAAATCTTACTTTGATGGATGCAGCTTGGTGGGGGCCTTCTGTGCGTCTTCCAAGAGATGATCGTTCAAGAATTTTATTCGCAGAGAGAGCTTTACCTGGAATATATATAGTTAATGAAAATGGAAAAAGATATTTAAATGAAGCAGCTAGTTATGATGAGGTTGGGCGCCAGCTTCAAGCACATCCAAAAACTAGCTGGGTTATTTTCGATCGCCGTGCAAGAGAAAAGTACGGAATTGGTCCTCTTTACCCAACAGCAGTTCATCCAGATTCAAAATGGAATAGCTCTATAAAAGCTATTGTTAAAAAATCTGATACTATAGAGGGGTTAGCGTCTTTAATGGGTGTGGATCAAGCTGGTTTAGTAGATACGGTAAAAAAGGTTGCGCAATACGCCGAAACAGGAATTGATCAGGACTTTAATTCAGGCAGCACATCATATGATAGATACTATGGTGACCCATCAGTTACTCCTAATCCATGCCTGGCACCTTTGTCGAAGGCCCCATTTTATGCCTTTCCTGTGTTTCCAGGTGATATAGGCACCAAGGGAGGAGTTGATGTTGATGTAAATGCACAAGCGCTAAATAAAAAAGGCAAACCTATCATCGGCTTATATGCAACGGGAAATACTGCATCATCTGTCATGGGATATACTTATCCAGGCGCAGGCTCAACAATTGGACCGGCAATGACTTTTGGCTATGTGGCTGCTAAACATGCTATGGGCTCTAATTCATAGATTTAAAGTAATTTTTGAGGTAATTAAATGAAAAAATTAATATTTATTATTATTATTATTTTAGTTGTTTCATCATCATTTTTCTTGAAAACTAAATTTAATAAAAATGCATCCTCAGATTTTGATTTTACCTCTAATGAGACTGTAAATTTATCTGAATTAGTTAAAACCCGCTTAGACAGCGCTCCACCACCAAATGTTATAATTCTTTTAGCTGATGATTTGGGTTGGGCTGACGTTGGTTATAGAGGAAGCGATATAAACACTCCGAATATAGATCGCTTAGCAAAAGAAGGAATGCGTTTAGAGCGTTTTTATGCCACTCCTTTTTGTACGCCGACTCGTGCTGCTCTGATGACCGCGCGTGATCCAATAAAGTTGGGTGCTGCTCATGCTGTTTTCATGGCATGGGATAACGCTGGGATTTCTCCTACTGAAAGATTTATGCCAGAAGATTTTAAAAAAGCTGGCTACCAAACCGCCATGGTTGGGAAGTGGCATTTGGGTCATACAATCGAACAGCATACTCCAAATGCGCGTGGATTTGATCATTTCTATGGTCACTTTAACACTGACGTACTTTATTTCGATCATACTTTTGCAGGTGGCCATGATTTTCAGGTGAATGGAAAACCAGTTGACCATGCGGGCGAATATGCAACTGATATACATGGAAATCAAGCATCACACTATATTGAAAATATTCGAAATCCAGATAAGCCTTTCTTTTTGTATGTTCCTTTTCTTGCCCCGCATTCGCCCATGGAGGCAAAAGAAGAAGATAAATCAAAATATCCCTCAAGGTTAGATACTCCCCTTCATCCTGCTAAAACTTATGCAGCCATGGTTGATAGTCTTGACCAAGCCATTGGTGATATTCTTGAGAGCTTGGATAGCCAAGGAATTACTGATAACACAATAGTTTTGTTTTTCTCCGACAATGGCGGCTATTATAATTTTGGAGGGGTGAATGAGCCTTTGCGTGGAGGAAAACTTGAAACTTATGAGGGTGGCGTCAGAGTAAATGCAGTCTTGAGGTGGCCGGATGTTTTGCCTTCTAACTCAGTAAATGAAAATGTTGTTTCAGTTTTAGACGTTTACCCAAGTTTAATGACAGCAGCTGGTATATCGGCAAGTTACAAAAAGAAAATTGATGGCTTGGATAGATGGAATGCTATTATAGGTAACGATAAAAGGGAAAGAGGCGAACCGCTGATTTTCACATCAAATGTTCCAATTTATAATCAATTTAAGTATGGTGTATTGGACGAAAGATGGAAGTTAGTTCAAAGTGTAAACCATAAGCGGAGAACCACTGAAGTTATCACTGAATTATTTGATGTATGGTCCGATCCTAATGAGGTAAATGATATATCTCAAAAACACCCTGATTTAGTTATGCGGTTAATTAAAGTATTAGATAAAAGGTTAGCCAAGCATCCAGTTGGAGGTCAATATGTCAAAATACAGCCACACCCGGGCTGGAGGGCCCCAAATGATTATGCTGATGTTGTTATACCTGCAGAGCAAGTAAAAGAGGAAATGTGGGAAGGGTTTAGTCCTATAGCTACAACTGTGTTGCAACAAACACATAAAGAAATAGGGCGGATTAAATACGACTAAGATTTAAGATTAGCCGTTTAACTGGAATGACTAATTATTTAATACCTTTCATTACCATTCCTATGTATTTATCAGAATATGGAGGTAACTGGATCATGAAATCTCTGAACTTATCTAAGGGTTGGTGCACTACAGAGCGTTCATTTGACATTTCAACAAACCCACGGTGACCTCCTGATCTTCCCATGCCAGAACCACCAACACCGCCAAATGGAAGGTTAGGGTTTCCTCCAGCCTGAATGCAATT
>CAJQGR010000007.1 GCA_905477785.1 uncultured Hellea sp. | reverse complement strand
GTTTTTGGGGCGACAGGCGGCATTGGCCGACATGTGTGCCTTGAATTGGCTAAAAACGGATCGGATGTAGCAATTGTTTGGCGCTCGAATGAAATATTAGCTCTTGAACTAGTGAGTGCGATTCAAAAAATGGGTTGCAAAGCAACCTCGCACCAGTGTGATGTTTTAATCTCGGGTTCTGTAGATAAGGTGTTTCAATCTGCTATACGACAACATAGTCAAATTCATACGCTTGTTTGGGGTGCTGGGCCGGTAGTAGAGCAAGTTCACTATAGAGATGTCAGTTATGAGCAATGGCAAATGGCTTTGAATATCGAGGTTAATGGTTTCTTCAATGCTTCAAAGGCCGCTATTGTGCATATGAAGAACAAGGGTGGATCTATAATACATTTAGGTTCTGCAGGGGAATTAAGTTGGCCTGAAAAAGATGTTCTTTCTGTTGCCCCAAAGGCTGCTAATGAGAGTTTAATAAAAGCAATTGCCCGAGAAGAGGGGAAAAATGGGATTAGAGCTAATTCAGTTCTGATAGGCGTTATTGAAGCCGGAATGTTCCTCGAATTAAAAAGACAAGGGGTTTTTGACCAGGAATGGACTGAGGAAGTTCAGAAAAATCTCGCTCTTAAAAGATGGGGTCAGCCTGAAGAGGTCGGTTATGCAGTTGTCTTTCTTGCTTCTAAATGCGCGGGGTATATTACAGGGCAACAAATATCTGTAGCCGGAGGCTATGGTTTATGAAATGACATAAACAAACACCGAGACCTAACTGTTTGCGTAACAAAAATGCAACAATACTACGCAAAATAACATTTTTAGACCATTATTTGATTAAAACGCGCATTTTTTTGCATTTTTCTTGAGAGTATTCCATTGCGCACTTTTTTAAAATAAAGTAGGGTTTGGACAATCGCGGCAAAAATGCCTGATATATTACACAAGGGGAGACACACATGTCATCACGAACTTTCAAGGGTTTAACCGCTCTGGCCGTATCCACCTCACTGTTAGCACTAAGCGCTCCTGCTTTTGCCCAGTTAGATGAAATCATTGTTACAGCTCAAAAGAAGCAAGAAAATTTACAAGATGTTCCTGTAGCTATCACGGCATTTGACCTAGAAGCTTTAGAAACTAACCGTATAGAAGGGTTGCAAGATATTGGTACTTTCACGCCGGGTCTCTATGTAACAAATAACCCCGCCGACCCAAACGGAGTCCGAGTAAGTATTCGGGGTATAGGTACTTATGATCCGCAAGTAGGTCAGGATAGTCGTGTCGCCATTTATCAAGATGGTATATATTTAGGTAAAACTCAAGGTTTAGGTATTGATATGCCAGACCTTGCAAGAATTGAAATATTAAAGGGCCCACAAGGAACACTATATGGCCGTAACACAGTTGCTGGCGCCATTAATCTTGTATCAGCAACTCCAAATCCAGGTGAGCTCTCTGGAAAAATTAATGCTGAATATGGTAATTATGATCATAAAAAAGTTTCAGGGGCAGTAAATCTACCAATGGGCGATACGGCTGCTGTAAGGCTTTCAGGTTCTTATATGGATAGAAGCGGTTGGGTAAAAAATAGTGGCCCAGGCGCAGATTTTGGCGGGGAGAAAAAATACGGAATGCGCGGCGCGTTTGGTGTTGAGTTTTCTGATGCTTTCCGTTTGGACCTAGCTGCTGATTACAATAAAACTGAAGCAGAACCAATTTTCTATCAATCAGTAACAGATTTTGGGGCTGGTTTGTTTGCTCCTGCTATTTCTACTTCTGATGGCAGACAAGAAGAAGTAACAACATCATTTACAAACGAAGCAGGTAATCTGGTAACGCAAGGCGTTTCAGCAATTGGGACATGGAGTCCAGCGGAAAATCATGTTGTGAAGCTAACAGCGGCTTACAGAGAAGTAGAAAGCTCAAGATTTGTTGCTTTAATTCCAAGCGCAAACCCTGCTGTTGTTAATGCTATAACAGGCGGATTTAATCAGGCTTTAGGAGCCTTACCATTTGCTTTCGGCGCTACTCAACAGCCACTTCGCCCGGACTTTGGTTCGCAGTTTGACGGATCTGTTCCAGATCGTGGACTATTCTTGTCACCTCCTGGCGGAAGTGCAAATTTACCAGACCACAATCAGTTTAGCTTAGAGGCGACTTACACTGGCGAAACTAATGATGGCAGATTAGAATACACAGCAGGGGCATTTTTCTTTGATGAAGAAACTGGTTCTCCAGTAACTCAAAACTTAGCTAATGCAAACGACTATCTATTTGTTCTTGGACAGTTTGATCCGCGCGTTACAGCTCCTAACATTACTGGATTTCTAGGTGGTCTAGGTGTTCCTGCAGCTGCTATGGGTCCGATCCCAGCAGCTGGAGTGCTTCTATCATTCCTTCAAGGTCCACTAGCGGCTCAAGCTTTTCCGCTCTTAACACAGTTAGTTGGTAATGGCACCACTTGTACAAGTGCTCCATCAGCTGCAAACAACTTTTGTTTGCCGACATTATCAGTAGCTCTCAATAGCACTATGCAGACTACGACAAATTCTCTTCAAATTGATACCACTGCCTTAGCGCTTTATGCTCAGGGAACATATCATGTTTCGGATGACTTTCGTATAACTGCAGGTTTGCGTTACTCAGATGAAAGTAAGGATGGTGTAGGTCAAATGCAGTCTGCATTCTTTAATGATAATGTAACCCTTACAGGAAATGTTATTGCTCCTAATGAAGCGAGCTTTGATGATGATGTTCTAGATCCATCTGTAACATTGGAATGGGACGCAAATGATGATGTAATGATATATGCCAGTTATAAAGAGAGCTTCCGTTCGGGTGGTTTTAATGCATCTTCAGCTGGTTTTCGTATGCCAGGCCAAACCTACAGTGCTGACTTTACATTCCAACGTGAAGACATAACTGCTTACGAGGGTGGATTTAAAGGAGACTTTGGGGATAATGTTCGTATTAATGCAGCTGCTTATTATTATGATTTTGCTAATAAGCAGGTAACATTCGCTACTAATCCACTGATCGCTACTGAGCGCGCTATAGTGAACACAGATGATGAGGTTTATGGTTTCGAAGTAGATGGAACATTTGTTTTAAATGATAACTTCACAGCCCGCGGTAGCTATGCCTACATAGATGGTACTGCCGGTGATACAGTTAACCCACTCAATCCAGCTGATGTAAGAAGCTATCCCGAGTTACAGGGAACGCCTAAAAATTCCTACATGATGGCAATTGATTACAATGGAAAGTTAGGTAACAAAGATCTCTTTGGTAACCTAACATTTAGCCATAAAGATGATATTCTTGCTATTCCGGAAAGTGCACTTCGTCTCCCTGCCATCGACCTTGTGAGCGGTAGAATTGGTATGAGTTTTGACACTAGTAATGGTGCTAAAGCTACAATAGCTCTTTGGGGTACAAACCTCCTTGATGAAGAGTATCTAGTAGACTCACTACCATTTGAGACGTTTGCTTATCGAACTAATGTATACGGTCAGCCTAGATCATATGGTATCACAGCTGGATTAACATTCTAAGATAGCTGCAATATCTAAACTACTAAAGGCTGTCTATTTGGCAGCCTTTTTTTTATAACTTAATACTGCTTAGGTTTTATTTTATTTAAAAACTTGAAAGAATTAATATAATGCGACTAATTTTCTTCTTTTTTTGTATGATCTATATATCAGCTTGTAATTTAAGTGTTGAAGAAAGTAATGACCAAGTTTCTGAAGTTAAAACCGATAAACCTTTAACTACAAATACATTATCTGCAAACTCACAATTGCCAAATATTGTTATTTTACTGGCCGACGATCTTGGGTGGGCCGACTTAAGTTATCGGGGGAGCGATATTCAGACACCCAATATTGATAGTCTTGCAAAGGAAGGTCTTACACTCAACCGGTTTTATTCGATGCCAATTTGTACTCCAACAAGAAGCGCTTTAATGACTGGGAGAGATCCCATGAGATTAGGTACGGTTTATGCGGGTTTTCAGCCTTGGCAAAATGGCGGTGTATCTCCAGAAGAACATTTTATGCCAGAAACTTTTCAAGCAGCAGGGTATCAAACCGCTATGATTGGGAAATGGCATTTAGGTCATACAACTGAACCTTTACTTCCTAATTCACGAGGCTTTGATTATTTTTTTGGTCACTTAAATACCCAAATAGACTATTATGACTATACAGTAGCGGGGGGGTATGACTTACAAGTAAATGGTTTATCATTTAAGGGCTCCAATCAATACGCGACTGACCTCCATGCAGAAGAAGCAGTTAAATTTATTAAAGAAATCCGTGATACTGAAAGACCTTTCTTTATGTATGTTCCCTTCCTTTCACCACACGCTCCAATGCAAGCCCCAATAGAGTTAGAAAATAAGTATAAATCTAGGTCTAATCGACCGTTCCCTAAACGCACCTATGCTGCAATGGTCGATAGCCTTGACCAAGCTATTGGGGATATATTACGATCTTTAGAAGAGGAAGGTTTAGAAAATAATACTCTAGTTTTTTTCTTCAGTGATAATGGCGGTTTAAAGGCATTTGGTGCCGATAATAGTCCTTTCAAGGGGGGGAAATTAGAAACCTTTGAAGGCGGTATTCGTGTTAATGCATTGATGAAATGGCCGGGCCGTATTACAGGTGGAACGCGTACAAACAACGTTGTTTCTGTTTTAGATGTTTATCCAACTTTATCTGATTTAGTTAATATTCCTATGCTGAATAAAAAACCTTTGGACGGACAGAGCCGATTAGGCGCCATTATCAATTCAGGTCAGGACTTAAGGAATGGGGATCTTTACTTTGCATCAAATTCTCCAATTTTTAATAAGTATCATTTGGCGGTTTTAGAAGAAAAATGGAAACTCGTTCAAATTATCGACCATAAGTCTCAATCAACTGAGATTGAAAACTTTCTTTTTGATATTATTTCTGATCCTGAGGAAGAAAAAAACTTAGCGAAAGATTATCCATCGCGAGTAAAAAATATGAGTGAAAAAATTCGTAAATGGAGAAGTAATCATCCAATAAATGGAGTACGTGTGGCTTTGTCACCGCACCCAGGATGGAGGGCACCTAAGGACTATGCTGAAAATGTGACGCCAACGGCAAATCTTCAGAGCGAGGGTTATAATACATATGTTTCTGGGATGCGTGCGAAAATTTTACAAAACCGTCATACTGATAAAGGGCTAATTGAATATGATTAAAGCGTTCAAATATACTTTTTTTTTAATATTAATTTTTTTAATGGGTTTTTTTCTAATATTTAATTTTTCGCCTAACTTTAAAAAAACTGTTCAATTAAAACTAGTAAACCAGATTGATGATATTGCATCGAATAGAATTTCTAGTAATCCGAATGCTAAAGGTTCAGTTGCGGCTGAATTCATAAATATTCCTATTGAAGTCAGAAAAATTGCTCCAGATATTATGCAAATAACAGGTGTTGGAAACACGCATGTGATAAAAACTTCTGAGGGAGATGTCATGTTTGATACAGGTCTTTCTATACAGGCGGCTAAGCAAATATCGGCATTAAGTAAGGTGTATCCCGAGGTAAATGTATCTCATGTAATTTTATCGCATTCACATGCTGACCACACGGGTGGTTTTAAGTTTTGGTTTAAAGATGGAATGCAAATTATCACTCATGTTGAATTTGAGGAAGAACAAAGATATTTAAAAGAGTTAGAAACTTATTTGTGGAATAGAAATAGAACATTATTTCCTTGGATGCCTGAAACTCCTCCTAAATTAGATCTCCTATTAACTGGCGGGGTAAAGCCAACACTTTTAGTAGATAATAACGCACCTTATAAGTTTACAAAAGGAGGTATGGATTTTGAAATATATGCCTTATCTGGTGCAGAGGGTTCAGATAATCTTGTTCTTTGGCTTCCACAGAGAAGAATTTTATTCTCTGGTGATTTCTTCGGCCCTCTTTTTCCCCAGTTCCCGAATATTTTCACAATGCGAGGTGAAAAAATAAGAAAACCATTTGAGTACATAAAATCACTTCAAAAAATAATTGATCTGGATCCGATAATGATCATCCCTAGTCACAAAGAGCCTATAGATAATAAATTTTTTATAGACGAGGGGCTTAGAAAAATTCTTGGGGCCACTCAACACGTTCATAACGAAACCATAAAAGGAATGAATAATGGACAAACAGTAGAAGAGTTAATGAGGACAGTAAAATTACCCACTGAACTTAGTATTTCTCAAGAGCATGGAAAAGTTTCATGGGCTGTAAAGTCCATTTGGGAATATTATTCTACTTGGTTTCATTTTGATAAAACTACTGAGTTATATGCTGTTCCGCAAAGTGATGTTTATACTGATCTTTTGGGTATTATAGATACTGTAGAAATGCAAAAATTGATTCAAATATACATTGATAGGAGTGAATTTTTAAAAGCATTACACTTAATAGAAATTGTGCTCGCTGATAATGATTATCAGGGCCCTGTATTAGATTTTGAGAATGTTGTTTTAAAAGAATTATTAAAGCAGGCTAATAATACAACTAAAAATAGTTATGAAATATATTGGTTAAATCACAAGCTGACTAATAATCAGGCTAGACTAGAAGCCCAATAATCAAAACTTTCACAGAGAAAACCAATTGAATCAAAAGCAAAGTGATTGTGACCTGTATCTTTAAGTATAATTAATTTCGTATTCGATGCATTTGTATAATATTTTTCGATCTCTTCTGAAGGAATTCCGATGTCATGGTCGCCGCATGCAAAAAATATAGATGTATCAATTGCTTTGACTTCATTGGAAAAACTACCTTTTATCATGCTCATTAGCCCTCCTGCTGCATAAAGCTCGCATGAAATTTCTCTTAACCGAGCAGTTAATGTTTCTGTTTGTCCGCCGAATGTTATTGAGTTACCACTGGGCCCCGAAGGTATTTTTGTAAACTCGCAGCCAAATTTTGCATAAACTAACTTTTTTATATCTTTGGAAAATCTTTCAGGTTTATTAATATATGTTTTTTCATGATCATTTAACCCCCAGTCTAGGCCTCCTGCATTAGAACCCAATAGTGCGATTGCTTCAAAAGTCTTATATCTTGCTTGAATTAATGTTACTGTCATCCCTCCCATGGAGTGGCCAACGCCTATAAGTTTTCCTATATTCCACTCATTTAAAGCTAACGATATATACTCCGCCGAAATTCGTGGTTTTAAAAATGGCTGATTAAGTGGAAGTTGATTTGACGCTGTTCCGGGGTGATCCATCGTAATTACGTTATATCCTACTGAATTCATTCTTTTTACAAAGCTGTAATCTGGATGCAAATCAAAGAACTCAGCTGATGATCCGCCCCCAGGCAAACAGAATAAAGTGAAAGGTTTTTTATCGCCTAAGGCAGCGTAAAACTTAGCAGATAAATTAACACCTTTTATGGTTGTTGAAAGCTGCTCAAACATTAAGCTTCTGGCGCAATCACAATTTCTGCTCCATCATGTATATCTAATAGTGTTATTTGACATGATAACCTTGAACTTTCTTTAACTTCTACAAAATCACTCAATCCCTCAAGCATGTAGCCTTCATCCTCAGTCTGGTCACCTGCGACTGCAGGGTCTTTAAAGTAAACATGGCATGTGCCACAACTTGCTGCACCTCCACACGTTCCTTCTACTAAGCTTTCCGAATTTAAAGCTTCCATCATTGAGCATCCTATTTCAGCTTCTATTATGTGTTTTTCCCCAGTAGGGGTGGTAATATATAATTTTGGCATCTTTCTTCTCTTTATATCTTGACTGTCGCATTACAAAAGCTATTTTCGAACAGCGTTCGGAAACTCCCTAGCGTGACAATTACAATAAGGCAAGGGTACTATGGCGGGTGTATTGAACGGTATTAAAGTTCTCGATCTATCTTGGGGTATATCGGGTCCCATGGTTGGCATGCTTTTAGGTGATCATGGAGCTGATGTCACTCGTATAGAGCGTCCTCAGGGTGATCCCTTTCAAGAAATGCTAGGGTATAAAGTTTGGCACAGAGGTAAGAAAAATGCTATATTTGATTTTAAAAACAAAGAAGATCTTGCGTTATTTAAGAAGCTAGTCGCGGATGCAGATGTGCTTATTGAAAGCATGACTCCTGGAAAAATGAAAAACTTAGGTTTAAGCTATGATGAGTTATCTGTACTAAACCCACGATTAATATATTGCTCTATTTCTGCTTTTGGTGATGATGACCCAAGGTCTGCTTACGATGCTGAAGTAGCTGCTGAATCAGGTCTTCAATGGGAGCAACGTGGGTGGCCAGAAGGTGCTTTAAATCACATGTCAGGACGTGAAGATCCATTTTCAGGTGCAATTGATATTGACCCTAACCTATTGCAGGGTGCTAACAGAGAGGGGCCATTACATACGGCGTCTAAATGGCCTAGTATGGGTGCCTTTTTCTCAGCACTTACAGGTATTTCAGCAGCTTTATTTGTTCGTGAAAGAACTGGTAAAGGGCAAAGAGTAAGTACAAGTTTACTTCAAGGTGCAATGGCGTGTGGGTCTGGGGTTTGGCAAAGAGCTGAAGATATAGATGCACAAGGGTTCAACACTTGGATTATGGGATCTTCATCTCCAAAAGGCCACTTTAAATGTGCTGACGGTAAATGGCTTCATAACTGGGTGCCTAACCCAAGATTTATTTTGGAAGCATCAAAAGGAGAAAGTTTGGAAGCTTCACCAGATTTATCAGTACAAAATGATCCAGATAGATTTGGTATAGGCCCAGAAGAAATTTTAGTTATGGCGCATTATCAACCTATCCTGGCTGATGCTGTAAAAAAGTTTAATTGTGATGAATGGGTAGAGGCTGCCGCTAATGGAAATATGACAATGCAGCCCTGTCGTTCAATAGAGGAAAGTTTGACTGATCCATACTTAATATCCGACAAATGCGTTACGACCATAGATGACCCCGAACTAGGTGTAATCAACCAGGTAGGTATAACTTATCGTTTATCTAACAGTCAGGGTGAAGTTAAGGGGCCAACACGTAAATCAGGTACTGATACAAATGTTGTAAAAAAATATGCAGAATCATTGCCAAAACCAAGTATGCATAAACTCCCTGCTGAACCAACAGGCAAGGGGCCTTTAGAAGGTATTCGCGTCTTAGACTTAGGACTTGCTATTGCCGGTCCATTTGGCTGCCAGCTATTAGGCGACATGGGAGCCGAGGTTATAAAAATGAATACTTTGTGGGATAGCTATTGGCATAAGTGTCATATAGCTGCGATGGCCAATCGTAATAAACGCAGTTTTGCTGTCATGCTTAAGCATCCGAAAGGCATGGAAGCTCTTAAGAAATTAATTGCTACTTGTGATGTTGTTCAACATAATATGCGTTACCCTGCCACACAACGACTAGGCCTTGATTATGAAACTTTAAAAAATGAATTTCCAAGTTTAATTTATTGTCATTCAAGAGGTTTTGAGGAAGGTCCCAGAAAAAACCTTCCTGGAAATGATCAAACTGGAGCTTGTTTATCAGGAATTCAGCACGAGGATGGCGCCTTGTATACTGGTCGTGAGGATACATTTCCTATTTGGTCTTTAACTTCACTTGGGGACACTGGGAATGGTTTTCTAACTGCTGTAGGTATTTGCAATGCTTTAATGGAGAGAGAAAGAACTGGGAAAGGTCAGTTTGTTGACACTTCGATTGTTAATGCCTGTTTATTAAACACGAGTTATGCAGTTTCTAAACCTGATGGTACGCCAGTGGAGAGGCCACGTCTTAATTTTGATCAAACAGGTTATGGTGATTATTACAGGCTCTATCAAACTGAAGATAATAAATGGATTCAAGTTGCGGCTATAAGGCCAGAGCATAAGTCAGCCTTCGATATTCTTGCGGGTGATAATAAATCTAGTTCATTTCTTGCTCGAGGTTCTAAAGAATTAATGATAGATTTGAAGTCTGCTGGAATACCAGCAGCAATATCAGATGAAAATGCTTCGAAAAGATTATTTGATAATAAGGAATATAAAACTAAAAAATGGACTGTTGAGTACCATGATCGCCATGTAGGTAAGCTGGAGCAAATAGGACTAACATATAACCTTTCTGATACTCCAGGTGTAATCAGCCGTCCTCCCCTCATAGTTGGTGACTGCACAAAGGAAATACTTGAAGAACTTGGTTATACAGAAGCTGATATATTAAGCATGGCTAATGAGACTGCAATACTATGTGACCCACCTGTTCCAGGACAAAAAGAAATGAAAAACCCATGGGGATTATAAATGCGGCCTGATCCAATAAAACGAATTGATACTGCATTTTTTTGGGAGGCTTGCGAACAAAGAAAATTTGTAGTTCAAAAATGTGAACCCTGTAATACTCTTTGGCACCCACCGCGCCCTATGTGTCCAAAATGTCATTCCATTGAAAAAACCCATCAAAGACTAACAGGAAGGGGTGTCGTAATATCTTGGGTTAAGCAAGTAAGACCAGCGAGTTATGGATTTGAGAGTAGTCCTTTTGTTATACTGGTTGAGCTTGATGAGGGTTTAAGAATTGTTTCAAATTTAATTTCAGTTTCTGTTCCTGTGATAGGTGATATCGTCGAGGTTGATTTTGAAAGAACAATAGGTGGAAAATCTGTACCTATTTTCAAGAGAGTTGTAGTGTAATGGTTTCTAGTTTTCAAAAAGCCTGTATCGTCGGTATTGGGCAAACTGAGTTTTCTAAGGCTTCGGGGCGTAGTGAGCAACAGCTTGCTGCTGAAGCTATATTAGCAGCTTGTTTTGATGCAGGTATTGATCCGGCGTCCATTGATGGAATGACAACCTTTAGTTTAGACCATTCTGATGAAGTGGACGTGATGAGATCTCTGGGCTGTGAAGAAATTAAATATACGACACGTTTACCTCAGGGTGGGGCTGCTTCAGTTTCAACAATCGTTCATGCTAAAAATGCTGTAGAAAGTGGTATATGCGATACATTTTTAATTTTTCGCGCAATGAACGAACGTAGTCAATATAGATTTGGCCAGCCGCATCATAGTATGAGTCCTGATGCGCATAGTTCTACTTTTATGGAATGGTGTTTTCCATTTGGAGCACAAACACCTGCATCATGGGAGGCTTTATCTTGTGGTCCTTATCTACATAAATATGGCATTACTTCGGAAGATTTAGGAAGGATAGCTGTAACTTTTAGAAAAGCTGCCTCAACAAATCCAAATGCATGGTTTTATAAAAAACCAATAACATTAGAAGATCATCAAAGTTCTCGCTGGATAGTTGAGCCAACATTAAGACTTTTAGATTGTTGTCAAGAGAGCGATGGCGGAGTTGCTATTATTATCACACGTGCAGATAAAGCCAAAGATTGTAAGCAGACACCAGTTCAAATTTTGGGTGCAGAGTATTCCATGTTATTTAATCATGAAATAATCTCTGACTTCTACCAAGGAGATCTCATTCGTACAGAAAATAGTGAAATTGTAGCTGATCGTTTAACTGCTTCTGCTGGAATCGCTCCGAAGGATACAGACGTTGCAATGATTTATGATAATTTCACCCCACAAGTTTTGCGTCAACTTGAGGGTTTCAAATATTGTGGAATTGGAGAGGCCAATGATTATATAAAAGACGGAAATTTAGAGCTTGATGGTAAAACTCCTTTATCACCAAATGGAGGTCTTATGGGAGAAGGTTATATTCATGGAATGAATAATATTACTGAAGGTGTTCGGCAAATGCGTGGATCCGCTGCTAATCAGATAAAAAATGCAAAAACAGCTATGCTCGCTTCTGGCGTTGCAGGTGCTATAATTGGAGTTTAACATGGCGCAAATTTATAAACCAGGTGTTAAACTATCAAGTAGAGTGTGTAAGACACAAATAATGGTCTTAAGGATTCCGGCTGTAGAACTCGAAATATTTTGCGGTGGGTCTCCTATGGAGGTTGGTGACCCTGTTGCTTTGAAAGAACTTCAAGGAGAAAATAATGGAACTTTGGTGGGTAAAAGGTATACTGATGAGTCCGAAACAATGGAATTTCTTTGTACTCGCGGAGGTGAAGGCTCCATATCTATTAGTGGTTATAAAATAGGTATTAAAGCAGCTAAAAAATTACCAAGTTCTGATTAAATGAATATATACTTGATATTACAGATGGCTGTAGAAGCTATGGGGGAACGAGAAGCTGTAAAATTAAATGATTATTCAATTACATTCTCAGAGTTGAATAATATGAGTAAATCTGTAGCTTCACTTGTTAAAAATAAAGAAAAAATAGGTTTTCTATCAGAAAACAATCTTTTAATGCCAGCCGCCTTATTTGGTGCTGCCATAGCTGGTGTTGAGTTTGTACCATTAAATTACCGCTTGTCTAAAGAGCAGTTAAATATGCAGCTGAAGAGGATATCACCAGCAATTCTTTTTACTGACGAAGACATCATGGTTGAAGGCATTAGAACTATCGGTACTAATACGTTAACATTCGATGATATAATAGAAATTGGTTATCATAGTGATGATGAAGCAGTAGCTGTAGAACTATTCACTAGTGGCACCACTGGCGAACCCAAATCTGCAGTTTTGAAGCATAAAAATCTTATGGCTTATATTTTGGGTACAGTTGAATTTATGAGTGCAGAAGAAGAAGAATCTGTATTATTATCTGTCCCGCCATATCATATAGCCGGTATAGCCGCTGTTCTATCATCAAGTTATTCGGGTAGAAAAATAGTTCAACTTCCAAATTTTTCGGCCCAAGCTTGGACAGAATTAGTAATACAAGAAAAAATAACTAATGCTTTTTTGGTGCCAACAATGCTCAAAAGAATCGTTGAACAATACAGTGAGGATCTAAGTTTACCATCTTTAAAAAATGTAGCTTATGGTGGGGGTAAGATGCCTAGATCAGTTATAGAGCGTGCTATGAAGTTATTGCCTAATGTAAACTTTACCAATGCTTACGGTTTAACTGAAACGAGTGCTACAATTTGCATGCTAGGCCCTGAGGATCATAGGTCTGCATTCAACAGTAGTGATATTTTAATAAAACGTAGGCTGTCTTCAGTTGGAAGGCCTATTCCTTCGATTGAACTCATTATTAAAGACGATGAAGGGAAAATTTGTTTATCTGAAGAATTAGGAAATGTTTGGGTTAGAGGAGAGCAAGTAAGTGGTGAATATAAGGGTATCGGTTCAAAGTTGGACAGTGAGGGGTGGTTTCCTACCAAAGATCGCGGTTTCCTTGATAACGACGGGTATCTCTTTATCGATGGGCGTGCTGATGACATTATTGTTAGAGGTGGAGAAAATATATCACCGGGAGAAATTGAAGATGTTGTAAGAGCTCATCCGATGGTCGAAGATGTTGCAGCAGTTGCAGTAAAGGATACAGAATGGGGAGAGGCGGTAGGTTTAGTAATCGTAGCTAAATGTCATATAAATGATCGTGAGATAATTGAATTGATAAAACGGAAATTAAGGTCATCACGTGTTCCATCAATTATCAAGTATATGGATGAGTTGCCCTATAATGAGACGGGTAAATTATTGAGGCGGGTAATAAGAGATAATTTTGCTGACTAATCACGCACAAAATTACGCAAATCAATTACTATCCGATTTAGGCATTAAGAAAGTTATATTGAAGCAAAGTGATCACCCGGCTTTAGCTTATCGACGCTCAGGACTTTTAGATATAAGTAGTCAAATGATACCAGTCCCGCTCGCTAGTCATGCGGATGGCGCCTTATTAGCTTTGAAAGCAATTTCGCAAAATATTAGTAAGTTACCGATATGTGGAAGCCAGCTTCTAGGGGAGCGAGCCAGAATAATGGGATTAAAGTCTAAAAAAAGAAAAACTGCTGGAGGCAAAGGGCGATTAATAGATACCGATGATGGCTGTATAGCGTTAAACCTTGTTCGTGATAGTGATTGGGATCTAATACCAGCATGGCTTGAGGCTGATGTTTCGAACTGGGCTGATTTAAAGAGTATTGCTAAAAAACTGAGTACTAATCATTTATTATCCCGAGCAATAGATATGGGTTTAGCTGTAGGTAAAGTTAGTATACCAAATAAGCCAAAGAGATGGTTTTCCTTTAAAGAGTACAGTAAGGCAAATATAAAAAAACCTCTTATACTTGATCTTTCATCTTTATGGGCAGGTCCTTTGGGCTCCAGTTTATTAGGATTGACAGGTGCGCGAGTAATTAAAGTAGAAAGTCCTGATAGACCAGATGGTTTGCGGTTTGGAAATAGAAAATTTTATAGTTTATTAAATGAAAATAAAGATTGTGTTGCTCTGGATTTTCATACCAAGGAAGGATTAGAAAAATTAAAGTTCTTAATGCATCAAGCAGATGTAATAATTGAAGCCTCTCGCCCTAGGGCTTTTAAGCAGCTTGAAATATCGGCAGTAGAATTTGTAACAAAAAAGCCAGGTAAGATTTGGCTTCGATTGACTGCCTATTCGAGAGACCAGAACCGTATCGGTTATGGTGATGATATTGGTGTTTCTGCGGGCTTGTCAGGAATTATGGAAAATCTTTATGGCTACCCTAGCTTTGTAGGCGATGCTATAGCTGACCCGGTGAACGGAATACATTTAGCTTTGTTAATACAGGCAAGTTTATATAAAGGTAAAGGAGGAATAATTGACATAAATATGTGTGATGTTCTGCGTCACGCTATGGGCGAACTTGATTTAATTAAAGATGAGATATTACAAGAATGGAGTAGTATTTCAGGTGATGATAGTATTCCTCTTTATGAAATGAGGGATATATCAGGTCATGCGCGAGGTTTGGGGGCCGATAATTCGGTTTGGTTATGATAATTAAGAATGCTGAAATAAATGGAAAAATCAAAGATATATTTTTAGATAAAGGCCGTATTGCTAAAATTGATAAAAACATCTTTGGAGATAATTATTATGATGCAAAGGGTAACGCTTTAATACCTGGATTACATGATCATCATATCCATTTAAATTCAACTGCGGCGGCCATTAATTCCGTTATCTGCGGTCCACCTGATGTTTCAAATGAAAATGAATTAATAAAAAGAATAAATCAGCCCGGTAAAGGGTGGATTCGTGGGATAGGTTACCATCATAGTGTAGCGGGCGAAATAGACAGACGGTGGCTGGATAAAAATGGCCCAAGACGTCCAGTTAGAATTCAACATAGAAGCGGTAGGCTATGGATTTTGAATAGTCTCGCCTTAAATATAGTTGGTAATAATATAGATTCTAATGGTCGCTTGTTTGATGATGATAATTCAATTCGATTTGGATCAGAATTTCCAAATTTAAAACCTCTCATGAAACTACTTTTTTCTTATGGAGTTACGGGTGTCACTGAGGTAACTCCAAGTAATGGAGTTGAAGAATATCAAAATTACATTGATAAGATCAAACCATTAAAAATAGATATAATGGGAAAGTCTGATTTAAATTCTACTAAGTCCCAATATTTAAAGATTCACTACCATGAACCTGATCTTCCTAGTTTGGAAATAATAACTAATGAGATTAAGTTAGCACATAAAAACGGAAGAAATATTGCTGCCCATTGTGTTACCAGATCAGAATTAATGCTGATTTTAGCAGCATTAGATGAAGCCGGTGCAGTAAATGGAGATAGAATTGAGCATGCAGCTATAACTGATAGTTTTTTAATAAATTGGATAAAACGATTGAATCTTATTGTTGTTACTCAACCAAATTTTATGGCTGAAAGGGTAGGCTCTTACATAAAAGATGTTGAAGAGTTTGAACAAAAAAACTTATGGCGTTTAAAATCATTCATTAATTCTGGCGTGAGGCTTGCAGCAGGTAGTGACGCCCCCTTTGGTAACTCGAATCCTTGGTTTGCTATGGAAAGTGCTGTAAATCGTCCAGCAGGTTTTGAGGATGAATCTTTATCCCCTGAGGAGGCTTTGTCTCTTTATCTAAAACCGTCTTACAATGCTGGAGGTGTTGCAAGAGAGGTTAAAGAGGGAGAGATTGCTGATCTATGTCTTCTTAATATGCCTTGGTCTGATGCACGATTGAAACTCAATGATATAAGACCACGAGGCACTTGGATAGATGGTAGATTAGTGTTCAATCGCATCAATTAAGCCCCATTCCAAAGCTTTTTTAGCACTTACCTTTTTTGCTGTAATAGCCATGTAAGCTGTTTTTTGACGCCCAATTCTTCTGGGGATGCTAACAGTTCCGCCTGCACCAGGAATTAACCCATATTTTAATTCAGGTAGTTGAAACCAAGAATTTTGTGAAGCAACTATTTTTTTACTAAAAGCTGCCATCTCAATTGCTGCCCCTACAGCCCCACCATTTATATTTACGCATAATTTATCTTGAAGCTGTATTAACTTTTTTGCTGGTAGACTAATACTTCTTATCCAATGTGCAGAAGCTGGATCTGTGACTAAACCAAATTCTTGCACGGCCCCTCCTGTTGAGAATATTCTTCCATTTGCGCTTAATGAAATTCTTGAGATATTAGTATCGATAATCGCCATTTCAAGAATTTCATTAAGTTCGTCTCTCATTTTACAGGTTATCGCATTCTTAGTGTCTGCACGATTAAGTATTATTGAGAGAATATTATTTTCTAAATTTATTAATAAGTCTGGTGATTTGGATACTGGTAAATCTACCTCATTTTTTTTTAAGAGCCAGTTTTTAAATTCCATTCCTTTTTGAACGGTACTAAATGCAAAACTTTCAACGATAAGAGAGTTTTGCATAGATAATTTTTCTGTTGCTCGTAAAAGCTGAATCAATACCATTGATGTCACGGGGTGCTCAATAATATTCTTTGATATCTGAGGTAAATCTTTCATGTTGTTGATTGCTAAATCACATTCAGATTTTAATTTTCCTTCACCTATACCAATTATAGGACATGGTGAATTTCGTATCCAATCAGTTAGGCTATCATCGGAACCACTTAGGTTAAATGCCAAATAAGGATTGTTTGAATTTGGTCCAAAATTATCTAAATGGGGTTTATTAGCAATTAAATTTGAGAACTCTATAAAACTTAGTGGCTTTTTCATTGACTCATCCGTTTACATAAGTGAATATCCGAACAGCGTTCGGAAAGTCATATATGAAGTCATTTATAACTAGAAAAGAAACAAAAGAAACAACTTATGGTCGCCCTCGCTTACTTTCCCATGAAGAAATTTTAGAAAGTGCTGTAGATCTTGGTCTTGAGGGTCTAACCATGAAGCGTCTTGCCAGTCATTTAAATGTTGGAACTGCAACATTATACCAATATTTCGATAGTCGCAAAAGTTTAATGCGAGCTGCTGCAGTCTATTCTCTATCAGATGTTCCTTTACCAATTGATGATGGTCAGCATTGGTCAAGGTTATCAAGAGATTATGTGTATGTAATACAGAATTTATTAGCTGAAAACCCAAGTTTTATTCATAGCTATCAGTACACGGATTACGGATTTGAAGTTCAATTTCAATTAATTGAAAAATTTTTAGCTTCAATGTCTAAAAGACAATTTACACCCAAAAAAGGAATGGAATTATTTAATATAATAGGAATGGTAGCATTTGCTGGGGCAATAGAAGTCACCAGGCAAAGAGAATTCGAATACAATGATGAAACTATGGAAGATGTAGCAAAACGTCAATTCATAAGATTAAATAAAAAAGAATTTCCATATATGGCTGAAGCTTTAAATGTATTTACACAAAGCCCAACAAGTAAGTTGGAAGTATTATTAACTTCAACATTTAAATCAATTGCTCGGGAACGCGGGGAAAATGAAAGCGATATAAGTGCATGTTAGAAAAATCTAATACAAAAACTACAAATAAAAAAATTCCTTTAGTCAAAGGTATCCCTTTTATCGGAAGTACATTCGAAATGGCCAAAGACCCTGCCGCATTTTTTGTCAGAGCCTATCGCGATTATGGTCCAGTTTATCAGGTTAATGTTTTTGGTAGAAAACAATATGTCATTGCTGGAGTTGAATCAGCGAAATTAATGTCAACTAAAAAAGGTAGAGATGGACTGCGGTCAAAGGAATTTTGGCAAGACTTTGTTGATCATTTTGGAGCCTCTAAAACACTCACTCAAATTGACGGAGAAGAGCATCGTAAAATGAGAACAATAATGAGAAAGGGATTTTCGAGAGAGGCTGCTGCTGGAAAATATCATATGCTTACTGATATTGGTGATAAGTCTATCACCCGAGATTGGAAACAGGGAGAAAGTATTCCTGTGGTAGAGGCTTTTCAATACATGATTGTTCAAATGATTGGCGAGATGATGAGTGGTGATGCTCCATTAGAATATGTCAAAGATATAAGAACGAATATACTTTTTCTTTTGAACACTTTGGTAGCACGGGTTCGACCAAAATTTTTTCTGAAATCCCCAAAATTTAAAAAAGCTAGTAAAAGGGTTGATGAATTGGGTGAGAAGTTGATTGCTCAATTTAAGGCTTATGCTGATAGTGGTGAGCTCCCTGATAATCTTCTTGGTGATGTTTATCAGGCACATATTGATGACCCTGAATTTGTTCAATCTCGAGATCTGAGTGTTTTATTAACTGGTCCCTATGTTGCTGGGTTAGACACTGTTGCTAATACTGTTGCTGCTGCAACATACGGGATACTAAAAACACCTGGTGTTTTGAAAAAAGTGCAGAAAGAAGCAGATGACCTATATTCAAAAGATACTATAACAGAGATGGATATAAGAAATCTTAGTTATATTCAAGGCTGCTTGAAAGAAGCAATGCGTTTATGGCCAATCGCTGTAGCTCAAATGAGAACTACTAATCACGATATGGAGTTTGAAGGATATCTTATTCCAAAAGATGAATTGATTTTTATTGGAACTTCAGTACCTCACTTTATGGATGAATATTTTCCTAACCCTTTAGATTTTGACCCTGAAAGATTTAATGAAGAGCGCAAAGAGCATATGAAACCTGGGGTTTATGCACCATTCGGGCGGGGCCCTCATAGTTGTTTAGGTCAAAATTTGGCTGAAGTTCTGATGGGTGTTATCATCGCAAGAGTATTCCATAGGCTTGATTTGTCTCTAGATCCGCCAAATTATGTTTTGAAAACTAAATCTGCGCCAACGCCAGGCCCAGCGATGAGTTTTGCAATTTCTGTAAATTCCGAACGAAACCCAGCTAAAAAATTAATTCCTGAAATATTAGAAGAATAGGAGACAACCATGAACACTATTATAAGCTCAGATCATATCCAGACAGGTGAAGAATTGGAACGTTGCCCGTTTCCCATTCCTTACGGTTGGTATAATGTGCACTTTTCACATGAGTTAAAAGTGGGAGAAATAAAAACTGAAAAAGTTTTTGGAAAAGAGTGGGTGCTTTTTCGCGGTGAGGATGGTTCTGTAGGTATGACTGATCCTTTCTGCCCTCATTTGGGTGCGCACCTTGGAAAAGGTGGAACTGTACAAGGAAATAATATTCGTTGTCCATTTCATCATTGGGAATTTAATAATGATGGTTGGTGTAAAAAAATACCATATGGCAAGGTTATGCCAGGTATAGCTCGAAAAAAACCTATTTTAAAAGCTCTTCCTGTTATTGAAAAATATGGTGCAATATGGGCTTGGTATCATCCTGAAGGTTTAGACCCAATGTGGGAAATACCTGTTGTTCCAGAAATGGAAGATCCAGATGGACATGTCGAGGTCAAATATCATTATTGGGACATTGGTACTTGTATCCAAGAGATGGGTGAAAATTCCGTTGATACGCCTCATCTAAAATTTCTTCATGGAGCTCCAATTATACCATCTGTAGAAGCAAAAGCTGAGGGGCATATTTGGCACTATGATATAATGGATGGATATATTGTGGGTGAGAGCCATGGACCGGGAATACCTATTAATAGGCATAATAAGGATGGTATATCAATGTTGATGTTTGCGACTCCAACACCAACTGATGCAGAAATGTCTAGAGTTAGAATGATGTTTACCTGGAAAAAATATCCTGAAGGTTCAAAAGAAGCAGAAATTGCTCATCACTTGTATAAGCATTCAATTGGTGAAGCTGAGGGCGAAGATTCTGCTGGATTTGAATCGGTTGACTTAATAGTATGGGATAATAAGAAATATAGACCTAAACCATTATTATGTGACGGTGATGGTCCTATATTGGCATGGCGTAAATATTTCCGACAGTTTTATGTAGGTTTGGATGAAAATGATCCTGCGGTGGCAATGTAATGGTCGGTAGATTAGAGGGAAAAGTTTGTATTATAACTGGAGCTTCTCGCGGAATGGGTGAGGCTACCGCTAGGTTGTTTGCTTCAGAGGGCGCAATAGTTGCTTTAGGTGATGTAATGGTGTCTGAAGGCACTGCGGTCGCTAAAGATATTGGAAATAATGCCTTTTTTCAAAAACTTGATGTTTCTGATGATAAAAATTGGAAAGACTTTGTGTTAGGAGTAATATCTAAATTTGGTACTATTGATGTATTAATCAATAACGCCGGACTGGTACACTTTACTCCAATTGAACACTTCAATTCCGATGATGCTGAAAAAATATTAGGTGTAAACACTGTTGGTCCCATGCTTGGTGCAAAACATGTTACTCCATTTATGAAAGCTGCTCAAAAAGGCTCAATTGTGAATATTAGCTCGGTTGATGGTTTGCGAGGGTGTAATGGTTTAACTCTATACACAGCTAGCAAGTGGGCTTTGCGCGGTCTCACTAAGTCTTTAGCTTATGAATTGGGTACATCAGGAATTCGTGTGAATTCTTTACACCCTGGTGGAGTTAATACACCAATGGGAAATGCACGTGGCTTACCAGCTGATCAGTTGGCTCATGCCTTTTGTCGTGTTCCTCTTCAGCGAATTGGAGAGCCGGTTGAAATTGCTAATGCATCACTTTTCTTGGCAAGTGATGAGGCGAGTTACATTACAGGAGCTGAACTAGCTGTTGATGGTGGTTGGGGTGCAGGGTATTACCAGCCTGTTCTTCCTGGAGCACCAGATGGATTAACTCCATAATAAATAGTGAAAAATGCTGAAAATAATTTCTAGAATATTTTTAACATTATTTTTATTATTATTCTTGGCATTTATTTCTGTAAAATGGATAATGGACCATGAAATTGCTTCTGTTACTCCACTATCTATGAGTACTATAGAAGTTAATCTTAATCCAGTAGTTGATAAAAATCATATTTTTAAAAATCTACCGGAAAATAATGAGCCTCAGCACCCGTTTATGGCTAAAACTGATAGAAGTGCTATGCATGCCGGAAGTTGGGAAAGCGATGTTCACCCAGCGAGTGCAGTTTCATCTAAAAATATAAAAATAATCTCTAGACGAGCAGGAGGTAGTGCCGCCCGTCAATGTGCAACTTTCACATTTATAGAACAAGGTCACCCTTTGATTCTTTGTGGAGGATTAACTAGTTTTCGATTGCAGCTTCTTGATAAAGATACGTTGGAGCTTTTAGCAAAATATGACCTTCCAATGCGCCCCTCGACATTTGAGTCAATAGTTAAAAGGGATACCGATATTATCTTTACTGATACTTCAGGTGGAGCATATATGTATCTAGATAATGAAGGACGCGCTGTACTAGCTGATGCCAAGCAGAAAATTCGTAGAATAAAGCCAACGCAAAACAATAAAGGTACATGGAAATTTGTTGAAATAGATAGTTGGGATATGAATAAATATGTTCCAAACGACTGCTATCATTGGAATAACCTTTTCCCCAAAGGAGAATGCGACGGAATAACAACAGTAATGCCTGATTATAATGGCTTACTGTGGTGGGTTACGCGTAATGGAAGAGTAGGGTCCCTAAATACCGAAACAGGTAAAGTATTGTTCACAATGCTGAACGGCGAAGAAATTCAAAATTCTTTTGCAGTAGATAAGGAGGGTGCTTATATCGTATCTGATTACGCTATGTATCATATGAAGCTTCTGGATGGCCAGCCCATTCAGCAATGGCGGTTTGAGTACGATCGCGGATCCGGAAGAAAAGTTGGATCAATAAATCAAGGTAGTGGAACTTCACCCAGTCTTTTTGGCGATAATTATCTTACTTTCACCGATAATGCAGATAGCAATATGAATATTTATGTAGCTCGTCGAAATTCATTAAATGGAGATGAAGAACGTATAATCTGCAAAATACCTGTTTTTAAAACAGGCTTTAGTGTCACTGATAATTCTATGATTGCGTATAATCGTTCAATAATTTTAGAAAATAACTCAGGGTATACTAATTCGATGATACAAACAAATTATGAAGATGTAGTAGGAGGTGTTGTAAGAGTTGATGTAAGGAAAGACGAAAGTGGTTGTGATAAGATTTGGACTAATGATTTAAAAGTTCCCTCTGTTGTTCCGAAGCTATCTTTGGGAAACGGTATTGCATACTTCTATACTTTTGAGCTGCTTAAAAATGGTGACCGTCTTTGGTCCTTGGTTGGTCTTGATTTTGAAACAGGTAAAGAAATTATTCGTATTCCTACAGGTACAGGAGAGGCCTTTAATAACAACTGGGCTAGTATAGCAATAGCCCCCAACGGCAATACGTGGATTGGCACTCGCAAAGGTGTGCTAAATATTAAAGAGTACTAAAGACTTAAATCATTCAGCTGCAGTTGGCCATGGATCACGTTCTGTGCCCTTTGTTACCCAATGGCCATTTGCTTTGCTTTGTAGTGATTTAGTTTCTGATCTTGGGTTGTAAAATTGTTTATACCAAGCACGAGCCTTTCCAAAGGGGCCGTCACCTACTACTTGCATTATAGATATGCATGGTGCTTTATTAGCCCATACTTCAAAATCCTGAAGTAAAGCAAGTTTTGAACCTTCTTGAAAAGCTGGTACTGCTGCCTCATCTTCTTTAGTCATAGGGAAATTAGGTGGTTGTACCGTTAATCCATGCCACGCCCTTAAACTTCCATCCTCAATTGGAGTATGGCATATCATCATCAGAGAGTTATAATAACCATTCATTCTTGATAGAAGTATTCCTGGCCCTGTGTACCATGTATCATTTGTCATTATATCATCTGCTAATGTGCGGTGCCCAGCGGCCAGAACTTGACGAATTACATGGTCTTTGCATTCGCTTTCGAAGTATTGCATATCGGTCGAGCCATGAATTGGGCCTAGATGAGCCTTATCGGTCATATTGTCTATTATTTCTTGTGGGTGGCAATTAAGCACTCCTAAGTGGTCAACTTTCCAATTAACCCATTTAGGATCATCCCATTCAGGTAAAGGATGGGGATCAAAATTTGGATCTTTTTCCTCTTCATCATGCCACATAAGTATTAGTCCTCCCCACTCTTTAACAGGGTAACTTCTAATTTTTGCAGCTTTGGGTATAGGAGCGGGTGAATAAGGAATTTCATTACACATTCCGTCGGGTCCAAATTTCCATGCATGATATGGGCAGCGAATATCATCACCTTCAACCTGTTTACCATCTAATACAACATATGAAGTTTCATTTTTAGCTAGGTGGGTTTTCATATGCGGACAATAAGCATCCATAATGACTACACGCCCTGAAGCTCCTCGATACATTATTAGATCGCGACCAAAATAACGAAGTGACGATGGCTTGTTGGTTGCTTCTGCCGCTTCTCCGACCATAAACCATCCACGGGGGAATGTGAATTGACCTATTCCATATTCATTTGTTTTTGCCATTATTATCTCCAATTAGCTTCATATCAAAAATTTGAAGCAGGTATAGTATTTAATTTTGGTTCATGACCTTTATAACCTCCATCTTCAACACAAGAGGTACCTCCTGGTGTATACATCAAGGTTACGCATTGGTTACAAGCGGTACAGCCAGAATTACGGATACTCCCATTTTGTAGGGAGTTTACTAAATTAGGGTCATAAATAAGTGCCCTACCCAAACCAATTGTGTTAAACCCTTCCGACATTACCTTGTTGATGTTGGAAATACTTTGAGCGCCGCCTAGATAACAAAGTGGCATATTAACTTCATTTCGGATTTTTTTTGCAGTTTCGAGTGAGTATAGTTGTTTGAATTCTTTGTCAGGTTCATTACTTTTTGGCTGCATTAACATTCCAAGTCTTATGATTAAATTTTTGGGTTTTACCGAAGACTTTGGTAAGGGGTTACCAAACATTGCATCAATGGACTCAACATTAAGACCATTTGATAACTGCGCCATATGAGCTCCAGATTTCTCAAGTATTTTAGCAATTTCAATGCCTTCCTTTATGGTATTTCCACCTTCTTTGCCGTCAGTTTGGCTAAATTTAACAGTGACTGCTAAATCTTTTCCTACTGCATCCAGAACTTTTGAAAGCACTTCTGATGGGAAACGCATTCGATTACTTATATCACCCCCGTATATGTCTTTCCTTGTGTTATAAAAAGGTGTGATAAATTGAGCTAAGAGATATCCATGACCCATGTGAATTTCTATAGAGTCAAAACCGGACTCCTTTGCATGAATAGCTGCTTGTACAAATTCACTAGAAATTTTATCCATATCATCCCGAGTCATTTTATGTTTTAGATAACGTCCCGTCATAACGCCAAATTTATTAAACCCGCCATTAGCTGATATGGGTTTGAGGGAAGAGAATTGTTTTGGAAGAAATGTAAACGCACCTGCATGTGTAATCTGTGCTTGAGCTGCTGCTCCATGTTTGTGTACTGCGTTTGTAAGGAACTTAAAGTCTTCAATAGTGTTTTTGGAAAGATGCGCTTGATCAACAAAAGTTTGGCCATCTTTAGAAGTTGCACAATAGGCTACAGTAGTCATTGCTGCTCCACCCTTAGCTACTTCTTCATGAAACTTAGAAAGACCTTTAGAAATTATACCGTCTTTACACATTCCCTCATTCGTAGCTGCTTTGATAAATCGGTTCTTTAATGTCAGAGGTCCAATTTTTATTGGTGTAAAGCTTAATGAGTTGGTATTCATAAATATAGTATATAATCTAAATGCGAAATAAATCACGCTAAAAATGTCGAAAACTACTATTTTTTCTTTCTTTTTTCTTCAAATGCGTAGTATTGTTGCGCATTAACTACGCATTAGGAGTACAACACTGTCCCAATTTCATTTAGCTGACTTATTCAAGTGCGTGGTAAATCGAGTGCCTGAACGCATTGCATTGTTAAGCGCCGATGGGCCTGTAAGTTTTAAGGAGCTAGACCTACGTTCTTCAAAACTTGCTGCGGGCCTATATGCGCAGGGTATAAGGCAAGGTGACCATATAGGCATTTACTTGATGAATGGACCTGAATTTTTGGAAAGTTACTTTGCCATAATTAAAATAGGGGCAGTGCCTTTTAATATCAATTATCGATATGGCTATGAAGAACTGTTATATTTGTTTGATAATGCATCGGCCAAAGGAGTTATTTATGATGTCCAATTTTCTGAATATATAAATAATCTTATTGATAAAATACCGACACTTGAAGTTTGCATTAGTGTAGGTAATAAAATGGGATTGTCATATAAAGAATTCAGATACCATGACCTTTTAAAGTACGATAATGACTTTGAAGATTACTCTAGATCTGAAAATGATTATATATTGCAATATACTGGCGGTACTACCGGATTACCCAAGGGGGTAATGTGGCCTCATAAAAACTTTTTTTTTGCATGTTTAGGCGGAGGAGGTATCTATGCAGGGTTGCCACCAATATCAATGCCTGATGAGCAGGGGAAAATCGCTTCCGATGCCAGTCCAATGAAAATTCTGCCGTGTGCGCCTTTAATGCATGGTGCCGCTATGTGGACTGCTTTGTCAGGTATATTAGGTGGTATGACTATAGTGCTTGATCCAATGAAGAATGGCTTTAACGCTAATAAAACTTGGGACAAGGTTGAGCATGAAGGTGTTAACATAATGCAGATTGTGGGGGACGCTATGGCTATTCCGTTGCTAAATTCATTAAAATCTAAAACTAAAAAATGGGATTTATCAAATTTAGTTCATCTTGGATCAGGAGGAGCTGTATTTTCTCGGCATATAAAAGCAGAGTTTAAAAAAATATTGCCCAAATGTACAATTGCAGATGGAATGGGAACTTCAGAAACGGGAATATCGGGTATGGGCTCAATGTCCTTGCAGGAAGGCATTATGCAGTTGCCTTTGACCGAGAATCAGCAAGTTATAATTGATGACAGAATAGCCGGCATTAACGAAATAGGTTATCTCGCAAAATCTGGTTATACCCCAATAGGTTATTACGGAGACGAACTAAAATCAAAAGAGCTCTTTAAGTATATTGATGGGAAAACTTGGGTACTTACCGGTGATAGCGCTAAACGCAATTCTAAAAATACATTGGTGCTATACGGAAGAGGTTCAACTTGCATAAACACTGGAGGTGAAAAGGTTTACCCAGAGGAAGTTGAAGAAATTTTACGCTCTCACCCATCCATCTCTGATGCGGCGGTGGTTGGTGTGTCTGATGCAAAATGGGGTGAATTAGTTTGCGCAGTAATTTCTTTAACCGAAGGTTTTGAAAGTCCGAGTCTATCGGAAATAAAAACTTTTTGTGCAATAAAATTGGCTGGTTATAAGTGCCCTAGAAAGTTAAGAGTTGTGAGTGTTCTTAAAAGGTCACCAGCAGGCAAACAAGACTACAAATGGGTCAGGTCTGTATTAGGCGAGGGAAATAAAAAATGAAACTTTTAGATACCTCTGTACAAAGTAGAAAATACGCATGGTTTGTATTGTTTATGATGGTTTTACTGTATTTTATAAACTACGCAGATCGCACCCTAGCCAATGCTTTACTGGAAAAAATTAAGCAAACTTACCAGGTTAGTGACACCTATATGGGCTTTGTTATTGGGCCTGCTTTTGCCTTAGTTTATTGTGTAGCGGCCATACCTATTGCAAGGCTTGCGGATCGACATAATCGAGTACGCATTATAGCTATGGGTGCTGTAATATGGAGCATTTTTACAATGCTTTCTGGTCTTTCTAAAACTCCAGAGATGTTTGCTTTGTCAAGATTTGGTGTAGGAATTGGTGAGGCTGCATTTTTGGCTCCTGCATATTCTTTATTGTCAGATTATTTTCCTCCTAAGAAGCGAGCTTTCGCTTTTGCAATAATGAATTTGGGTGTTTATTTCGGAGGTGCATTTGGAAATATTGGCGGCACAGCTTTAGCAGCAAATTATGATTGGCAAACTACTTTTCTTTGGCTAGGTGGACCAGGAGTACTATTGGCTGGTTTGACTGTATTACTTGTTAAAGAACCAGAACGAGGGCGATTGGACGGTGTGATAAGAACTAAGACCGTCCAAGATAGTTTTTCTAAAGTCTACTCGTCGCTTATAACGACTCCATCTTTTAGGTTAATAACAATAGCTGCCCTTTTTGGAGGGTTTGCAACTATTGCTTTTGGTAGCTGGGCTATTGCTATGTTTGAACGAATTTTTGAAATTTCAAACCAATCGGCTGGAGCTAGATATGGATCTGGAGCCTTGTTAGCGGGTATGGTAGGAGTACTTTTAATGGGTGTCTTGTGCGACAAGTTTACAACGAAATACCCTAGGGCTCCATATTCATTGTCTGCTGGGGGATTATTTTTATTTACATTACTCGCAATAGGAATGTGCTTTTCACCAAATGTCAATATAGCTACAGCGCTTGTATATCCAGCCAGTATTGTTGGTGCGGGATGGGTTGTTGCTTTGCAGGCTGCCCTGCAAGATTTATTACCTGCTAAACTGAGGGCAACTGGGACTTCTATTTGGGCTTTTGCTCTTACATTCGCTGGCCTGGTTTTGGGCGTTCTGGTTGTAGGTTGGATCAATGATGCTTTAGCTTTGCAGTATGGAGGTGAAGCCATTCGTTATTCGATGGCTTTGACTTTGTTAGCTGGAATTCCTGCATCCCTTTGTATTTACCGGGCTGGTAAAACAGCTGATTTTGATAAAGCACTTTTGGCAATTGAGTATTGAGATTAATTAGTATGACTCAAAGCTTATAAAACCTTATTTTTTAGAAGTAATAACTTCCGCCATTAGCAACTAAAACTGATCCTGTTACAAAAGACGCATCATCAGATAATAAGTAATATACTGCTCCAGCAACTTCACTGGGATTTGCCATTCGCCCTAGTGGAACAGATTGTTCCATTGAGGTTATCCACTCTTTTGGTAAGCCGTTCATTATCGGAGTGTTAGTTGGCCCCGGTGCAACTGCATTGACTCTTATCCCCCTGGGAGCAAGCTCCCTAGCAAGTTGTCTTGTTAGCCCTATTAGTGCTGATTTACTGGTAACATAGTGTGGTGACCCTTCACCAGATTGAGCTGATGTTGAGCTAATATTTACAATTGATCCTTGAATATTATCTTCAGCCATAATTCTTACAGCTTCTCTGCAAGCGTAAAATGCTCCATTTAAATTAACTGCTAAAACACTTTCCCATCCTTCGTCTTCCATATGTATCAGATGGTCGATAAAAGTTTCTGATTTACCATTTTTTGCAATTTCATCATTTCTTTTATTCATTGACGCATAAAATTTTTCTGAGCCATCACCTTTTGCTTGTCCTATACCAGCGCAATTCACTAAATAATCTAGCCTACCAAATATTTTTCTAGCTTTACGAACTGTTTTGATGACATCCTTGCTTTGTCCTACATTGCACTCCAAAGCCAAATGATTTCCTTCTAATGATTGAATTACTGACTTTACATTATCTACGTTGAGGTCAATTGCAGCTACACGTATACCGTTTTCTGATAATTTTTTCACTATTGCAGCTCCGATTCCTTGACCTGCGCCAGTAACTACAGCTGTTTTGTTGATTAAATTCATAGTTTTGTCCTAAGTTGGTACGTATAGTTCATTAGATTTCCCGCCATCGACAGGTATGCTTGCACCTGTGATGTAAGATGATTCATCAGATGCTAAAAAGTATACTACATTCGCAACTTCTTCAGGAGTTCCTATTCTGCCCATCGGATTTGCATTAGCTATGGCAGTTCCCGCATTTGGATCACTATCAAACCAAGCCTTTGTGGCGGGAGTCATTATTGGTCCAGGAGTTATTGAATTTATTCTAATTCCAAAACGAGCCCCTTCCATTGCGGCGTTTCGTGTGAAATGTAAAAGTGCAGCTTTTGATGCGCCATATCCTGACATGCCTATCATTGCTCTCTCACCGTTTATTGAACTTATGTTTATGATACTTCCACCTTTTCCTGACATAGCCTTCATTGCAGCTTTAGTGGCTATGTATGGTGCGTCCACATTAGTTCGAAAATTTTTCTGAAATTCATCGAGGTTGACATCTTCAATTAGACCCATGCCAACATGTGCTGCATTATTTACTAGGATATCTAAGCCATATTTTTCAGCAACGTCTGTTATCATTCGTGAATATTCTTCAGCCATGCTTATATCCAGAACATTCCCATCGCATTTCCCACCTGATTTTCGTATTTCTTCTGTTACCTCTAATAGTTTTTTTTGATTTCGGGCGCATATTATTACATGAGCGCCTTTCGATGCTAATTTTTTTGCTATGGCAAGTCCAATTCCATCACTGCCGCCACTAACAATAGCAATTTTATCTTTTAAATCACTCATGAGATTCCCCTTTTATGTGGTAACTTATAATTTAAAATGCGTAGAAAATAAACATAAAAAATACGCATTGTAATTAAAAAGCTATGTTGATTATCCATAATGCGTAATATATGCTAGATAAAAAAACGAAGGTACTTTTTATCTCAAATGATAAGCGCTGATCCAATAGTTGAAGAGTTAATGGCTCCTGGTGGAGTATTCGAGGTTGTATCTAAAGGGTCAATTCGTGTTTTTAAAAACTCTCCTAAAAGCATGGGCTCAATATTTGACCAAGCAAGAAAATTTGGTGAAACTGAATTTTTAGTTTCGGGTGATATTCGTCTTAGCTTTGATGATATATTTGGCTATGCAGACGGGCTCAGCTTATGGCTAACAAAAGAGATTACTAACATTAAAGGTAAAACGATAGCTATTTGCATGAAGAACCAACCCGAGTGGATGATTGCTTTTATCGCTATAATTAATGCTGGAGGAATTGCAGTTTTGATAAATAGTCGGGGAAAGGGTGAAACTATGCTTCGAGCTGTTAACGATACTAATTGTGTTTATGTAATTGGAGATAAAGCTCGACTAGATGCTCTTTTTAAAGAGGGTTATAAAGGTAAATATTTGTCTGCAGATAATTTCCCAGAGAAATCAAATCAATTCAAAGCAGCTCAGACTGAAAGCGATGATATTGCATGTATGTTTTTTACTTCAGGTACAACTGGAGTTGCTAAAGCTGCTGTAATTACTCACGGTGCATTTATATCAGGGGTCATGAATACCCAGATGGCTATGGCTGTTGTTCTTAAAAAAATGGCATTGAGTTATGGTATTGATGTTGAAAGCTTAAAGTCTCAGATGCCACAAAGCGGATCACTTTTAATATTTCCGTTATTTCATACAAGTGGTTGTAGTGCTGTGTTTATGACTGCTTTAATCAATGGTGGTAAATTGGTAATAATGGATAAGTGGAATCCTGATAAAGCCCTGTCATTGATAGAAAAGGAAAAAATATCAAATTTTGGAGGCGTACCAACAATGTATTGGGACTTGCTACGTTCCCCTGTTTTTAAAAAATTTGATCTTTCTTCATTAGTTTCAGTTTCTTGTGGAGGGCAAGCTTTACCGATTAACTTGCTTAATGAAATACATAAATCCTTTCCTAAAGCTTTCATAGGTGCAGGTTATGGTATGACTGAAACATGTGGAGCAATATCTCAAGCAGTTGGTGATGTTTACCTTGCTAATCCCTCTGCAGCTGGTCAAATACTTCCAATGTTTGATGTGCAAATCACGAGTGAGAACGGCAATAAACTACCCATTGGTGAAGTTGGAGAAATTTGGGTCAAAGGAGCCACACTTATGCAAGGTTACTTTAATAGACCAAAAGAAACTTTGGCCAGTATGTCAGGTGATTGGTTTAAGACAGGAGATGTAGGAAAAATAGATAATCAAGGATATCTCTACATTGTTGATAGGAGAACTGATATGGTCATATCAGGCGGTGAAAATATTTATTGTGCAGAGATTGAGCAAGTATTGGGACGTCAAAAAAATGTCCTCGCAATTTGTGCATATGGTATCCCTCATGAAAGATTGGGCGAGGCACTAGTTGTAAGACTTTATGTTAAAAATGGTTTGTTAGAGAAAGACATCTTAAATTTTGCTAAAAAAAATTTAGCTAAGTATAAAATACCAGAGCAAATCATTATACAAAATAAACCTTTTGAATTAAATGCTATGGGTAAAATTGAAAAAAATAAAGTAAGAGAAATTCATATAATGCAATTAAAAAAAAAGCAGAAGCAAAATGACGTATCCTAAAGACATAAAAATAATTGATACAATGTTAGGCATACCCACGCATGCGGATAGATCCGATTGGTACAGTAGCTTTCGTCCTTTGCTAAATGACCAACAGAGTCGTGATATGTTTAAAATGCCTGCGCAATATATGTTTAAAGATATACCAGAGCCATCTGCAGATGAGGTTAACTTCGTAAGTTGGACAGTTACGCAAATGAATGCCTATAACATTGAAATGGCCATGGTTGGTTTTAATAATGATAAAACCTCCGAACAAGCTGCAAAAAATTACCCTAAACGTTTCTTTTTTGATGTGCCGTGTAATCCGAATGGCGGTATGAAAGAAGTAAAAAGGTTAAAATTTCTTTATCAAAAATATGGTATAAAATCAGCCTCTGTTTTTCCTGCAGGAACTTGCCCACAAGTTGCTATAAATGATGCACGGATGTATCCGCTTTATGCTGCCTGTGTAGAGCTAGATATACCTATGGTGCTCAATGTTGGCGTTCCTGGCCCCAGAATACCCATGCACACTCAAAAAGTTGAACATCTGGACGAAGTTTGCTGGTTTTTTCCTGAACTAAAAATTGTGATGAGACATGGAGCTCAGCCTTGGGAAGATTTGGCTGTAAAACTAATGATAAAGTACCCCAATTTATATTATTCCACTTCAGCCTTTGCCCCCAAGCATTATCCAAAAGCAATAATTGAATATGCGAATACTAGAGGTGCAGATAAAATCATTTATGCAGGATATTTTCCAATGGGTTTAAGTTTAGACCGTATTTTTACTGATATGGAAAATGTACCCTTGAAAAAACATGTATGGCCAAAATTTTTGCGAGAAAATGCAATAAAAGTTTTTAAGTTAGAGGATAAGTAATGAGTTCGAATACTACATCTCACGTCGCTGTATGGGCTCAACTAGAAGGCCTGAAGGGGGAGGGCTTAACTGCTTGGAGAATGAATTCAGTTGATAACAGAGCTTCAATTAAAGACCGCAATCTTGATACATTACCTCTGCCATTTGGATGGTTTATGGTTGCATATTCGGATGAACTCTTAGTAGGTGAAGTCAAACCTCTTTTTTACTTTGGTAAAGATTTAGTTCTTTGGCGAGGTGAAGACGGACGGGCTAGAATTATTGATGCATACTGTAAGCACTTAGGTGCACACATGGGTTATGGCGGTAGAGTCAAAGGAAACTCATTGGAGTGTCCATTTCATGCATGGGAATATAATAGCAAAGGAAGTGTTATAGCTGTACCTTATGCAAAAAAAATACCACCTTCCGCTGCCAGACCTTGCGAAAAAGAGTGGATTGTTGAAGAGAGCAACAAACAAATATTAGTTTGGTACCATCCATTTAATGAGCCCCCAAAGTGGCAGCCAGAGACTTTCGAACAAGTTCATGATAAGGACTGGACTGATTATAAAAAATATGAATGGATTGTACATGGGCCTGTGCAAAATATGGCGGAAAATGGAGTTGATGCTGCTCATTTTAAATATATTCATGGTACAAATGATTTTCCTAATTACAATTTTGAATTTGATGGGCATAAACGAACGGCAAGTGTTGATGCTAAAATGCCAACCCCAAAAGGTGTTGTTGATGGTACTATAGCTTATGGAACTATTGGAGCTGGACAAAGTTGGACTAAATTTTCGGGAATTTCTGAAACTTTGATGGTAGCTGGAATAACACCTATAGACCAAGAAAGAACTCATATTAGGTTTGCATTCACTCAGCCAATAAAAGAAGCTGAAGGGCCCATGGCTAACTTGGCAAAAGCTATGAGGCGTGAAATTTGTAAGCAATTGGATCAAGATAAGGTAGTGTGGGATCGTCAAAAATATATGCCGAAACCCAGTATATGTGATGGCGATGGCCCAATACTTCCATTTAGAAAATATTTTTCACAATTTTATGCAGAGTGGGGTAATGATAAAAAAAAAGTAACTAAGCTCAAAATGGATAATAGGGTAGAATAATTGCAGAACGTTAACATATCCCATGATGGTCCGGTCACTTTCATAAAACTAAATCGCCCGGAGGCAATGAATTCAATTACTGATGAAATGCATCATAATTTGAATGCCGCTTTTGATGATTTTTCATCAAATAAAAATCAATTGGTTGCAGTAATTTCTGGGGAGGGTGATAAAGCTTTTTGCGCTGGTAGTGACTTAAATGATGGTATAGATGGTGAATATCCAAGAGGCGGATATGCTGGATTAATAAATCGTTTCGACTTAGCAAAACCGGTCATTGCTGCAGTTGATGGATATGCTTTAGGGGGTGGATTTGAACTTGCATTAGCTTGTGATTTAATCGTAGCCAGTAAAAGAAGTACATTCGGCTTGCCAGAGCCTTTAGTCGGTGCTGTAGCATTAGGTGGTGGTTTACATAGGCTGCCTCGTCAAATAGGCTTAAAAAATGCCATGGCCATGATACTTACATCAAGAAAATACTCAGCAGAAGAAGGTTTGCGCATGGGGTTTGTGAATGAAGTTGTTCCTCATGATGAATTGTCGGGTGTAGTAAAAAAATATTGCTATGATATTCTCAAGGGAGCACCCATGGCTATCCAAGCCTCCAAAATGACTGTTAGTAATGGGCTATCCGAGGAAAGTTTAGAAAATGCAATTGCCAAACAGGAAAGTTATCATGAATTTATAAATTGGAGAAATAGTAACGATGCCATTGAAGGCATTAAAGCTTTTTCAGAAAAAAGAAAGCCAAACTGGACAGGAAGTTAAGAGAAATTATGTTTAAAAATATTTACCTAGGAAGCGCTGCATGTTGTCTATTGTTAACTACAGGCTGCATGGAAAAACCAGAAAAAGAAATTTCTGTGGTTGAACCAAAAACAACTCCAATTTTAATTGAAAAAGTTGATACAAGAAATGCATATTTTGGTGACTTGCATGTGCATACAAAAAACTCTTTTGATGCTTTTATAACAGGAACGAGAACAACCGCAGATGATGCTTACCGTTTTGCAAAGGGTGATACCATTGATAATGGGGCAGGTAAGGATATTACGATTTCTGGTCCCCCTTTAGATTTTTACGGAGTAACCGATCATGGGGAATATATGGGTGTTCTAGCTGCAATGCGTGATAGAAATAACCCTATTTCCAAAACAGATACAGCAAAATCAATATTTGGAATATTTGGTGGGTCAAGAGAGGCTCGAATTGAAGCCTTTACAAAGGTTGGAACAACAATAGTAACAGGAGACCCAATAGAAGATATTTATGATAGGGACTTCATAGATAGTGCGTGGGCAGAGAATGTTCTTGCAGCAGAAAAGCATTATGATCCTGGTAGATTTACAACTTTTGCTGCTTATGAATATACTAATATGAATATTATTGGTGAAATAGCAGATAATTTGGGAGCAATTAACTTGCACCGTAATGTGATTTTTCGTGATAGAGCCCCTGAACGTTTGTTTTCAACACTTGATTCAACAAACCCTGAAGACCTTTGGAACTGGATGAATGATAAACGGGATGAAGGCTTTGATGTATTATCAATACCTCACAACTCTAACGCATCTAACGGCCAGATGTTTTCTATGACAATGTCTGATGGTTCCCCCATTACTAAAACCTATGCAGCAAACCGGATTAAAAATGAACCTATAGTAGAAATGACTCAAGTTAAGGGCACCTCTGAAACACACCCTTTACTATCCCCTGAAGATGAATTCGCAAATCATGAACTTTATGAAATTTTGGTTGGCATGGCGACAGAGAGTAAAAAAGTCCCGGGTAGTTTTGTTCGCCAGGCCCTTTCCAGAGGAATTGGTATCGAGCAGAATATTGGTAAAAATCCATATGAATTCGGATTTATTGGATCATCTGATACTCATGTTAGTGCTCCATCGTTATCTGAGGAGCAGCATTTTGGTAAGTTCTCGCATGATACTGATCTTGCCAATCGAGGATCAGTGCCCCCAGATGGTAAAATGTCTTGGGAAAATGTTGTAAGTGAAGAGACGGAGTTAGCTTTTATATCTTCTGCCTCATACGGAGCGTCTGGTTTAGCTGGTGTTTGGGCTGAGTCCAACACACGCGAAGATATATTTGATGCTATGAAACGTAAAGAAACCTTTGCAACATCGGGGCCACGTATCAAAACACGTTTTTTTGCAGGAAACTACAATGATACGATTTTATCATCAACAAATATGCTAGAAGAGGCATATAAAAATGGAGTACCAATGGGTGGTACTAAAAGTAGTGGAACTAATTCACCAGATTTTATTGCATGGGCCATAAAGGATCCTGATGGATACCCTTTACAGCGAATACAAATTATAAAGGTTTGGTCGGATGAAACTGATAACCTTGAGCAGATTTATGATATTTCTTGTGCAGGAGATCTTCAGCCATCCCCTGACACAAATAGATGTCCTGAAAATGGCGCATCAGTTGATTTATCTAACTGTCAAACGAATGATGAGACGGGTAGTAGCGAACTCAAAGCGCTTTGGTCTGACCCTAACTATATTCCTGGGCAAAAATCTGCTTACTATATTCGTGTATTGGAAAACCCAAAGTGTCGTTGGAGTACTTGGGATGCGGTTCGCAATGGAACACCTCCGAATCCAAATATGCAGGCTACTATTCAGGATCGTGCATGGAGTTCAGCTATTTGGATAAAATAATTACATTTTATTAATTATCAATTCTGCGCCTTTTTCTGCGATTGCTATAGTAGCAGCATTTGTATTACCTGAAACAATTCGTGGCATTATTGAGGCATCAATAACGCGCAACCCTTGAACACCATTTACTTGTAAATTAGAGTCTACTACTGAATGTCTTTCATTTCCCATCCTACAAGTACCAACAGGGTGGTACATTGTAGTGCCAAGTTTTAGCTGCCATTCTATTTTTTCATCATTGGTTATAATATTATGCCCAGGAAGTTTTTCTTGATCAATGATATTTGATAATGATGGCATTTTTGCTAGTTCTCTAGATATATCCATTGCTTTTATTATTAAATGTCTATCCATTTCGGCCGACAGATAATTATGAGATATTACTGGATCATCAAATGGATCATTTGATGCACATTTTACAAATCCACGCGATTGCGGTCGCAACTGGGCTCCCCCAATTGTAAGTCCTGGGTACTTAGTTAATTTTGCATTTTCTCCCCTGCTTGCGGCTGAAAGATCACCGGTTACCGCCAAGCAGTGGAACTGCAAATCAGGACGGTCTAAGCTTTCATTACTTTTTATAAAGGCTCCAACTGATGCTGCAGGGATGGTCATTGGACCTTTTCGAAAAAGATAATATTTTATTATATTTTTAATTAAATTTAAGTTTCGTAATTCATTGTTATAACTAAATGCTCTTGGTTTAAGTGACCAGGCCATTGGCGCCATGTAGTGATCTTGAAGGTTTTCTCCTACTTCAGGGCTATTAAATAAAACTTTAATGCCTATAGACTTAAGAAATTGAGCTGAGCCGATACCTGATAACTGCAAAAGTTGAGGGCTTTTATAAGTACCAGCAGAAAGAATAATTTCTTTGTTCACCCTGAGTGTTTCTGTTTTTTTTCTATTATCAACAACTACACTTTTTGCACATTTATTTTCGAAATTTATTTTTTTAACATACGTATGCGTAAGAATAAAAAGATTTTTTCTTTTTTTAACCGGTTCCAAAAAAGCAGTGGAAGTTGAGCATCTTTTACCATCTTTTATATTTACATCATAGTAGCCTACGCCTTCTTGGTAATCACCGTTGAAGTCATAATTCTTAGGAATACCGTATTCAGTAAATGCTCTAATAATTGAGTCGTTAGTCGGATTTTTATCAATAATTTCTGAAACAGTTAAGGGACCGTTTCCACCATGTAATCTATTTTTACCCGATTTATAATTTTCTGATTTTTTAAAATAAGGTAAAATATCTTGAAACCCCCAGCCTTTGCAGCCAAGGTTGGCCCACGTATTATAATCTTCCTTATGCCCACGAATATATATCATTCCATTTATTGAACTTGAGCCACCTAATACCTTCCCGCGGGGTAACGGTAAAATTCGCTTATTCATTAAAGGTTCAGGTTGAGTTCTAAGGCTCCATGATATTTTTGGGTTATAAAGGCTTTTTCCATATCCAATGGGCATGTGAATTGCTGGATCAGTATCATTCCCGCCTGCTTCTATCAAAGCAACTTTTACATTAGGTTTTTTACTTAGTCTATTAGCTAAAACGCATCCAGCTGAACCCGCACCTATAATAATATAATCAAATTCTTTAGTCATTAAATTACGCATTTAAAGAAAAACATAGCTTAAATTTATACGTTTGCAGAGGAAAAGATAGTAAAATATACGCAATATTGCATTTTGAAACTTATTATCTATAAGCTAATTATAGCAATCATTTATTAAAACGTCTAAACATATAAGATAAGGATTATAATGTCGGATAACAATTTTCAATTTAGTGACTTAGATAATGCTATTATAAAAATCTTGAAGAAAGATGGACGTACCAGTAACCAAAATATTGCTGATCAATTGGGTGTAACAACTTCAATGGTTACAACACGAATACGACGAATGGAGCAATCAAAAGCAATGAAGGTTGTTGCTGTTTCGGATTTTTCAGCTTTTGATTATAATGTTTTGTTACCAATTGGTGTTGATGTTAAGGGAAGGCGTGCAAATGATGTGGCTGCAGACATTGCATTATTATCAGAGGTTGCTTCGGTTCAATTAGTAGCTGGAAAACATGACATTGAAATTTTAGTTACACTATCAAGTATGAATAAAATGTCAGATTTTTTACTAAATAAATTGTCTCAAATAAAGGGTGTGAGAAGTCTAGACCCTAGCTTTGCTGTTGATATAATTAAGTATGATTTTGATGTGGCACCCATCTAGGAGTTATAAGTGACTAGTTATAAGATTGATGACCTTGACCAGAAAATAATACAGTTATTATCTACAGACGCACGTCTATCAAATCGCAAAATAGCGACACAACTTGGTTTTACGGAAGGTACTATTCGCTCCCGGGTAAAAAGGTTGGAAGACGAAAATTATATCCGTTTTACAGCAGTTACCAATATGTCTAATCTTGACACCCCTCAGCTAGCATATATTGGAATTCATGCTGAGCAGAATTCAATAAAAGAAGTAGCAAAAAGAATAGCTAACTTGCCAGAAATCAATGGTGTTATAATTCTTTTAGGCCGTTTTGATATATTGGCAATAGGTTTGTTTGAGGGTCTTTCTGAAGTCCATCAGGTTGCAAGCAATAAAATATTAGACCTTGAGGGAGTTCGATTGGTTGAGACGTCTGTTGTTGTGGATGTTGTAAAATATGATAACAGAGTAGCAAAAATTGTCACACCCCTTCTGGATAACTTTTAGATTTATGAATTATGTATAAGCTTCAAGAAATTTCTGATCGTTTAGAGATTCAAGATTTACTGATGTCTTATTGTGAAGCTATTGATACTCGTGAATGGAAGTTGTTAAATGAGATTTTCACTGATAATGCTATTATTGACTTTACAGAGGCAGGAGGAATAAAAGGCAATTTAAAAGAGATTAAACTGTATCTCGAAAAAGCTCTCAAGCCCTTTTTGTCAATGCAACATATGATGGGATTGCCAAAGATTGAAGTGGATGGATTAACTGCACAATCAAAAACTATGCTTTTCAACCCTATGGTGATTGAACGAAATAAGTCTCCGCATACTTTTTTTGTGGGGCTTTGGTATTTTGATAAATTAGTTAAAATTTCTGGTAGTTGGAAAATTGCCGCACGATATGAGTCCCTAAGTTATTTTCATAATGTTCCTGAGGACTTTGTACCTATTTCTAGTTAGATATAAATTTTTCTTCAGCATAAATTTTTAATGCATCCGCTGTATCATCGAATGCTTGTTTAACCCATGGTCCTGCAAATCTCATCACATGTATTCCATTGGGGCCTAGAAATTGATCTGTTGAATAGTAAGCACTACTATTTTCGCTTAGTTTTTTAATGAATTGATCTCTTCGTGCTGGATAGGGCCATGCATCATAATGTGGCAGTTCCCATGATATTTTTTTTTCAGAAATTAGTTCGCATACAAATTCAGTATTATTGAAATATGATGGTTCGCAATTTACGTATGACTTTAACTTCATATTTACAGCCGCACCAATTTCTAATGTTGATTCACACTCAACGCAAAATGGATTCCATTTATTATAGTTTTTCATATCAAGTAAAATTTCCCAAACTAAACTAGAGGGGGCATTAATTTCTACAGTTTTGGAAACAACTACAGCTTCTGGGTCTATGTAGGTTAAATTCTTATCCATTTCTCTTCCTTATATATTTTCATTCCAATTAATTGTTAAGCCCTCATCTTTAAGAATGCCATCAATTATTGTTCTTGGTGTTGATTTAGTGAAGCAAATTCGCCACCCATTATCAGTTTTTCTGTAACGATCTTCATATATGCTACTCATCATACGAAAATTTTTAGTTCGCGGGTCATAGGTGGCAAAGCCAAGATTCCATCTACCATTTGCAGTGGAACCTTGAATCTCAATTTCGCCATTATGTCCATGGTGAATGTCGGATATTGGTGTAGTAGCCGCTACTTCTTGGAAGATTTTAATTAGGCCCTCTAAATCAAAATTACCAAGTGGAGGAAATTGAATTTCGGCATCAGAAGTGAAGCAATCTCTCATAAGCTCAACATTTTTTGTATCACAAGCATTCAGGTAGCGAGCTTTTAGCTTTCTTATTTCACTTTCTGACTCAAGTTTTTGAAGACGTATTTCCAATTCAGACATTTATAACCTCCACTTTTGGTAAGGGATGACTTTCTGCCCCTGTCCATCTCCATAGCATCGTGCCTCGTTTGTGTTCGGCTGTATCAAGCCAATTACCCTTTTGGGGTTTTTTTGAGATTATTATAGTTACAGTGCCATCTGGGTTTTTTTCTGCTAAAATATTATTTGTATGAATATTATGATTTTTATAATCAAGACTTTCCATCCATATATTATTTATTTGAAAATTCCAGCCGATACAATTGGGCAAAAAGCATGATATTTTTAATGCCTGATTATCTTTTAATTCCCACCATCCGTGAAGATAATAAATCATTGGATCTCCACCAGCTTTTGAAAACATAGATTGCTCAGTTGTGCTAAGCCTATTTCTGTGTTGCTCTTTAAAAAGTGTTGCCCAATTTAGAAATACTTTTGATGTGCCGTTTATGAAGAGTGGAATATTAGAAAGTGAAACTGATAACTCTTTTAACCTAATTGGTTCAGGTTTATCGAATTGGTTAATTGTTTTGATTTCTACCCGAGCTTTTTCTTCTTTTGAGCGATCAAAAAAAGTTTGCCTCACAATGAGTATGCTTGAGTCATTCTCTAAAGGTAGCCAATTTCCATCAACTTTGTCTTTACTTACAATAATTTCAAAAGACCCATCATCTTCACAGGAAATATCTCTTATGTCGAGTTCTCCTGTTGATGCCATAGTACCATCTACAGCGTACCTATTAGCTTTTGTACCAAAGCTTAATATGGGAACCGTCCCTCTATGTCCTGATATTCTATATTTATAAGAACTTGAAATGGTTGCATTTTGGTAAAAATTATCTGGATTGTCTGCCCCTATTTTAGCAGTTGAATGTGAGGCTTGATAAAAACTTGGAAATTTTGGGTTATTATTTTCCAAATGCATCTCTAAACCTATGCGTAAGAGACGAGTGAGATATCTAATACCTTCTGCTTTATCTAACTCACTTAGTGCAAGGCTTGATTTTAGAACATTTTCACCAGAAATTTTGAGTTGATCACAAAAATCGCTCCATATTTTTTTTGAATCATTCATTATGGCGCCATGTATTGGCCACCATTAACGTCCAGTGTTGCTCCTGTAATGACCTTGGCATAATCAGATACAAAATACAGCACAGCTTTAGCACAATCCTCTTCCGGTGGTATAATTCCGATTGGAATTCTATCGGTGATTTCGTTTATGACATCTTCACGCTTTCGTCCGTTATTTACTTGAGCATCGATGTACCCATAAACCGGATCACCACCTATCCAGCCCATTCTGCATGCGTTGACTCGTATACCAAAGCGACCAAAGTCATTTGCCATGTGTTTGGTTAATACATTAAGCCCTCCTTTACTAGCTGCATATGACGCTTCACCGGGAAATGGATTAACAGTAGTCATGGTGGAAACATTAACAATTGCTCCACCGCCACAAGATTTCATGTATGGCAATACAGCTTGGGCCATCCTAAGTGCACCTACACAGTTAACATTATAAATATCAGCCCAGCTATCTGCATTAGTACTATCAGTTGTTGCCCACTCTCCATGTTGATATGCACTATTAATCAGTCCATCTATGCGGCCATATTTTTTTCCAACTTTTTTTACCAATTTATGACAATCTTCTTTACATGTAACATCAGTTGAGCAAGCTAATGCTTCTCCACCTTGATTTATTATTTCATTTGCTACTGTATTTATGTAATCTATATTTCTTGAAGCAAGACCTACCTTAGCCCCTTCTAGAGCAGCTAACTTTGCCATTCTACTTCCCATGCCAGCTCCAACACCACTGATTATAATAACTTTATCTTGAAGTAACATGAGTGCTGTTTAGCTTAAATATCTACGAATATAAAATAAAATCTTTTAAATATGTTTAGATTTCGTAGTAATAAGATAAAAATGAAACGAAATGGTTATATTTATGGTTCCTAATAAGGAAATTTTAATTAACAAAGCAATGCAAGCCACAGGTTTAAGTGATTTTGGGGATGAATGGTTTTTTCCAAATATTGATGTATTTATTAAGTCACTTAATACTCAAGCTAGACTTTCAAGTGAGGGTTATTTTGGTGCTGAGCAAATGATTATTGGTGCACTAATAAATAGGTTGAGGCATAAGAATTTGATAAAAATGCACCCGCAAATACTTAATGAGAAAGTGGATGTTAAGGGGGTTCTAACTGGTCTACCTAGGACAGGTAGCACTATGTTGCATCGTATGCTCGCGTCGGCTCCTGAACTAACTGCTGTAAAATGGTTTGAGGCCCAAAACTATACGCCACTTGAAAAAGAAGAGTATAACAATCCTTCTCAAAGAAAAGATCTAGCTAAAGTTATGTTAAGCTTCATGTTGGAAAAAATTCCTCATCTAATGTCAATTCATCCAATGGATATTGAGCAAGCAGATGAGGAGGTAATTATTCTTGGCCAGCTTTTTTCTAGCTCAATGCTTGAGAGTACTTACTTTGTGCCTGATTATGCAAATTGGTTAACTAATCAAAACCCAGATAAATCTTATTCTGATCTAATAGAAATATTGCAATCTTTACAATGGCAAGACCCAAGTAGAAAAAATAAAAGCTGGATTCTTAAAACTCCAGGCCATTTAATGTCTTTAGCTACTGTGGTTAAATATTTTCCTAAAGCTAAATTAATAATGACCCATCGTGATCCTTGTTCAACGGTTCCATCTTATTGCAGCATGGAGTCAGCTCTTTATAAAATAAATACAAATAATATTTCTGATTTAGACATTGGTAATTATTGGCTTAACCGTCTTTCGTATTGGTTAGATAATTTTATTAAAATTCGAAATTCTTTCCCAGAGGACAGGTTTGTTGATATCAATTATTTAGATTTAGTTCAAACACCTCAGAAAATAGGAACTGAGGTATTGAAGTCTATTGGTATTAAAGATGATTATTTTACGAAAGAAATGATGAAAAATTGGATAAATTCAAATAAGCGTGAAAATCGTCAAAAACATAACTATAAGCTAAGCGATTATGGTTTGACTGATGAAACCATAAGTAACAAATTTAAACATTACATAAAAACATACTTATAGAGGTGAAAGTGATAAAATTTTTTTTTCTATCTATCATTTGTTTTTATATTGTTGGTTGCAATGAAGTTAATAATTCCTCTCAGAATCATATAGCGCCTAAAGCTTCTTGGGTTAAACTTGAGGGCGCATGCTTTAGTATGGGAGAAGCTTCGATATACATTGAGGAAGGGCCAGTGGTAGAGGTTTGTGTGGAGCCATTTGAAATTTGGTCGCACGAAATATCAAATTATGAATTTAATATATTTGTTAATGAGACGGGTTATGTATCAAAAGCTGAGTCTGGGTGGGATATTGATACGGATGTTAATATAGATCCAGGCTCTGCTGTATTTATCATACCCGAAAATACTAGATCCAATAGTTGGTGGAATTATAAAATTGGTGCAAATTGGAGAAATCCTCAAGGTTTAAATAAGGCTAGTTTTAAACCTCAAGAACCTGTTGTACATATTACCCTTGATGATGCAAAAGCTTATGCCTCTTGGGCAGGAGGCAGAATACCGACTGAAGAAGAATGGGAATATGCAGCCCGAGGTGGTTTAGATGGCACTCTTATGAGCTGGTCTGATGCAGAGCAGAGTGCTTTAAAAAACAAGGCTAATACTTGGGATGGAATTTTTCCAGTAATTAATACAAAAGACGATGGGTTTGTTGGAGTTGCGCCTGTTGGTAGCTATCCGCCTAATGGTTTTGGTTTGTATGATATGATTGGAAATGTTTGGGAGTGGACATCTTCTGTTTATTATCCAGGGCATAAGCCTGGGAACCTTAAAGAATTTTACCCTACTGGCTATGACCCAGCTCAAAATGATATTCCTGTAGGAGTTATCAAAGGAGGCTCATATCTTTGTGCAAAATCTTACTGTTATCGATACCGACCAGCTGCAAGACAAGCTCAAGATCTTATGCTTAGTACTTCCCATACTGGTTTTAGGATAGTACGTAGTTATTAAATTTTCTTTTTATTATTAATTGATGTTGCTGCACGGCGACCAGAATAGATACAATCTGCTATAGATAAGCCGCTGACATAACTCCAAGATGCAACACCTATAGCGTTTCTTCCTGCAGCATATAGTCCGGAAATAGATGTATTTTGATTATTCAGTACTGAACCAGTTTTTTCATTTACAGAGAGTCCACCCAAAGAAAGGGTGGGGCATGGAAATAGTTTAGCGTTTAAACTAATATCAATAGCAACGATATTATTTAGATTTAACTCTTTTGTTTCATATTTGGTTTTACCAAATGGATCTAAAATTTCACCTCTTGCTATTTTGTTGTATTTTAATATTTCCTTTTCAAGGTTTTTCGCATTAACACCTATTAATCTGGCAAGCTTAGTTACAGAATTCGCTTTTTTAGAGCCAAAGTAGATGTTTAATTTTGCTAGTGCTCGTTGAAATGCTAATGCTTTTTTCTTTTTGACATCTTCTAAAGATTTTTTGACTAATACTTTATCCAGAATCATCCATGCTGAACCATTATGATGCTCTGTCATTTCAACACCAAGAGTTGCCCCGTAGACCATTTCATTTATAAAACGTTTGCCATCAGTGTTTATTATCATGCCTTTAGCAAAAGAAATTGGTGGATTTATAAACCGCCATGCTGTCATGCGGTCCATATTTTTAGCAATTCCTCCAACTGATTGACCAAGTCTAATGCCCGAGCCATTGTCACCCTCAGTACCTAGGGGATATCCATCTTTGTATTTAGGGGCATAATATTCTACCATTCTTCTGTTAAAAACAAATCCTCCAGCAGATAATATAATTCCTTTGTTGCATCTTATATAAACTTCTTTTCTTTTGATTAATAAAGTATTTGCTTTTTCCATCAATGACATAGCTTTTTTGAAGAAATATTTAGATCCTGGCACTATGGGTGGAAATAGAGCTAATAATTTTGATGCTTTTTTCCTAAGATTTTTATACTCTTGAAGTTCGTTTTTATTATTAAATTGATAAGCTTTTAATCCTATTACCTCATTTTTTTTATTAGTTATGAGTTGCCTGACTTCTGTAAAGTTATGAATTACTAACCCTTTTTTTATTGCACTGGCCTTTAGCGGGTCAAAGATTGATCCGCCTAAATTAGTTGCCTTTGCCCCTTGTTTTTCAGGAACATAGCCACGGTGACCGCGTGCAGCAGGAAAAGCACTTTTTTTATAGTTTTCAACAAGACTATTGTCACTGTGATACAAAAAATATTCTGGTGAAGGATATGATGTTTTATACTGCCAAAGAGTACTTCTTAATTCGACACCATGATTGATAAGCCAATCAACAGTGGAGGCACTTTTCTTGCAAAAATCTTTCAAAGTTTGATCTGATACTATATTCTGGGTTTCTAACTTTAAATAGTTAAACATATTTTTGGCAGTATCTTTGACTCCTGCCTCTTTTTGCAAACTTGTTCCACCCCCTGCATATATTACTCCACCACTTGCTTTGGTGGCTCCACCGCTCTCATATTTATCGATCGCTAAGACACTATTTCCAGATTCAATTGATTCTAAAGCTGCTGCCACCCCAGCTCCGCCTAGGCCAACAATAACTACATCTGCTACTACTGACCAAGTTATATCATTTTCTGTTTCTAACACCATTTTTGATTCTACATCCGAGTGCCAGTTTTTATTATCCGGTGTCATATTTGGCCCCTATCGCAAATTATATGTTATTTTTGTCTAAAAACTACGCAAAATCAAGATAAATGACCTATTATTTCTTAGAATACGTAAAATTATGACAAAATTATTGCGCATTCTAACATCTCTGTTATTGGTTATCTAAAGATTTTGTTATTTATGGGGGTAATTATGCCAAATCCGAAAGTTGCAATTGTAACAGGCGCTAGTAGAGGGGCAGGTAAAGGTATAGCACTGGGTCTAGCAGAAAAGGGAATGACTGTTTATGTTACTGGAAGAACAAAAATAGTAGGAAAGGCAAAGGGCTGGGATGGAACTGCTTTGCCAGGTACCGTTGAGCAAACTGCTGAAGAGTGCAGTAATGTTGGAGGTAAGGGTATAGCTGTTATTTGTGACAGCGCTGATGATAATCAGATCGAAAATCTTTTTGAAAAAGTTATGGATGAACAAGGGCGTCTAGATATTTTGATGAATAATGCAGCCTATATTCACCACCAACTTATTGAGCAAAAGCCTTTTTGGGATAAGGAATTAAATGCCCAGAATATACTGAACGTTGGATTACGATCGGCATATGTAGCGAGCTGGCACGCAGCAAAGATTATGACTAAACAAAAGAGTGGATTGATCGCTATGGGCTCATCTTTTGGTGCGAGTTGTTATATGCATGGTCCTGCTTATGGTGCTCAAAAAGCTGGCTTAGATAAACTTGCTCATGATATGGCAGTTGATTTAGAACCATTTAATGTTCAAGCTGTATCGATATGGATGGGCCCTCTCTTGACAGAGCGTGCGCTTATCGCTGCAGAGGTTCACCCTGAGCAATATAAAGATTTTATAGCAATGGCTGAAACTCCTCAGTTCACAGGTCATATTCTATATGCGATTGCTAATGACACAAAAGCCCAAGAAATAAGTGGTTACACATTAGTTGGCGCTGAAATTGCAAAAGATCGCTACGGAATTAAAGACCGTAACGGCAAGCAACCGCCTAGCCATAGAGAGATGTTAGGTTCGCCAAACTTACCGAATCCGGCAAGAGTATATTAGAGTGAGATTATTGAAGGCTAATATAACAATTATTATTGCAGTATCTATGGTCTCTGCTATCGGCGGATTAGTGTTTAATACAATGCCTATTTTATTAGGAACAGCAGGAGAAGCCTTTGGCTTTAATAATGCTGAATTAGGTAATTTATCACTTATGGCAGGTGTGGGTTATCTTGCCGGAACTTTAACAGGTCCACTTTGGGTTGATAGTTTTCAATGGCAGAAAACAGCTTTTTTTATAATTTTAGCAGTTGCTTTTTCTTTTTTAGTATCAATGGGATTGCCTCGTGATTACATTTATTTTGGATTTTTAGTTTTTGGTTTTTTCTGTGCTCTAGCTATTGCCCTGGCAATGAGAGTCTTAGCTGATATGCCTGATCCAGAGCGTGCTTATGGTACTCGGTTGTCTGTGGAGTTACTTTCAATTGGGTTATTTTTAGTTTTTCTTCCTTCATTTTTTGTTTCTAATGCAGGCTTTACAGGTGCTATGTTTGGCATGGCTGTATTTACTATTTTTTTGGGAATAGGTGTATGTGCTTTTCCTAAACATAGTACATCTAAGACAGTTGAAAAACTTAAAGGTTTTCCAAGTTGGCGAAAATCAGGATCTAGCTGGTCTGTTCTTTTGATATTTACGATATACCTTCTTGCAAATGTAGGATTGTTCTTCTTTCTTTATATTATTGCACAAAAATTTTCACCTACAGATGCTCAAAATGGTATGATGTTTGGTGTCTTAAAATGGCTTGGCGGTGGAGCAGGTGTTTTGGGTGCCATCATAGGTGCTAAAGCGGGTTTACGTATGCCTCATTTATATGCTTTCCTAATTCTAATTGTAGGTGTTATAGGATTATTTACAGCTAAAAACTTTACAATTTTTATGATCTCTAGTTGGATATGGGAGTTTGGTTTTACACTAGGTTGTCTTTATCAAACAGCGGCTATTGTTAGATTTGATGTATCAAATAAACTTGTTGTATTGGTTCCAATGTCTTTTGGTATTTCTATGATTTTTGGTGGTAAGATAGCGGGACGCCTCCTAGAAGGGGGTAGCACCAGCAGTCTTTATATGTTGGTTTTTATTTGTTCATTACTACCTTCAATTTTGATCTTTCTAACTAAACCTAATCCAGTTGATAACAATGAATTTCTTGGAGGGTGATTTTGTATAAGTATTATTTAATTGGATTATCGCTTATAATTGCTTCTTGCAGCTTCCAAGATACGGAACCCCAAAAACCAAAGGTGAAAATTTCTAGCGTTTCTTCATCTTTTGATGAACTACAATTACCAAAATTTCCTGATTACCCCACACCCAAGACAAAACTTGATGAGGGCGTTTCCGGCTATATCTATTACTCCATAAAGAGCCCTTATGATTTTTCCAGAGTATTAAATGGTTACGACGAATTACAAGTGCATACAGGTAAAGCAAAGCTAGTTATGCCCGATGGTGCTAGTAAAAAGAATCCTGTTCCTGCAGTTATTATAATGCATGGTTCTGGAGGAATAAAAAATGGTAGAGAAAACGGTTATGCCAAACTTTTTTCCGAGAATGGTATAGCGGCATTAATCATTGATTATTATGAACCACGGGGTGTTACTAAGGATACGCCTTATGTTATGAAAACAATGATTGCTACTGAAGTTGACATAATGTCTGATGCATATTCAGCTTTAAAAATTCTCTCTACCCACCCAGCAATAGATCCTTCCCGTATTGGAATTACTGGTTATAGTTATGGAGGAATGGGAGCTAGATATGTTTTGGATGATCGTTTAAAAAAAATAATGGCTCCAAATACTTCACCTTTTGCTTTGCACATGGATATTTATGGCCCATGTCACCAAACATTAGGTCATAAAGTTACTACGGGTGCACCTTATTTAGCCATACATGGAGATAGCGACAATTCGGTTGACCCAGAGCTATGCCAAGAAGTTTATAAAGAAATTATAATGGGCGGTAGCAGCGTTGAAAGTCATGTAATTCATGGTGCTGGGCATGCCTGGGAAAATTCTGAACCTTTAAGTAATTTTTCTGGAAGCTTTGTAAAAGATTGCAAATTTTCATTTGATTCAGATGGCACTTTTTTGGTTAATGGAAAGTCTAGTCGTTTTAACCCCGCTTCCGGTATGAGTAGAGGTCAACGTGCAAAGATCAGAGCTGGATTAGGAGAATTAGCAGGGTCTTGCCTTGGTCAAGGTTATATTGTTGGAAACAATCCTGAAGCCGATAAAAAAAGTAAGGAGATACAAATGAACTTTATCAAGAAAATATTTGGACTCTGATTAATGTTAAGTAAGCGTACGCAAAAAGAAATAATTTTTGATGATTTAGATAGTCCTAAATTAACATTTTTACAAAAAATTGCGTTGAGTAATTCAAAGAAAGGTAAAATCAATTTTACGCAAGCTGCAGTACTGGATGCAGCTAAAAAACAAACAGGGTTATCCGATTTTGGAGATGAAAGTTTTAGGGAAGCCCTTCAAGTATTACTCGATGCTTATAAGAGTGATAAAGAGTTATCTGGTATAGGTGAGCAGCAATGTTTTAAGGATTTGGTAAGATGCGCAAGTAATCACTTGATTATTCAAAATAAAATCAAGGAAAATCCAGATTATGAAAAAATCAAAATTAAAAAACCACTTTCTGTTTCTGGCCTACCTCGCTCTGGTACTACACATTTAGTAAATTTATTAGCATCAGACTCTCGTTTTATGTCTCTTCCTCTATGGCTTGCTCAAGAACCTTTCCATGCACCAGGCAAAGAAAAAGCAAGTATTGGACTTAAGTTATCATCTAGATTTTTAATGAGGCTTTTAAATAGTGGTGATAGTTTGGTGCAAGATGACCCGCGTTATTTAAGATGTAGTGCTAGATGGTCAGGAATGCAAATAATGGGTCCTGATTTGGCGGCAATGCATCCAATGAACCCAGATCACATACATGAAGAATTAGAGCTTATGACTTTTAATTTTGGCTCTAATCAATTTGAATGGACATCTATGGTGCCTAGTTATCGCGATTATTATTTTTCTAAAGATCAGACCCCTCACTATGCTTACATGATCAAAATTTTAAAGCTTTTACAAATCGATTCTGACGCTGATAAATGTTGGGTACTAAAATGCGTTCAGAACCCTGAACAGTTACCAATTCTTAAGTCTGTGATGCCTGATGCCACTGCAATTATAACCCATCGAGACCCAGTTGCTGTTATTCAATCTACAGCTACAATGATTGCTTATGGCCATAGAATTCTAAGAACCTCTGTAGATACATCAAACGTTATTGAGTATTGGACTAACCGAATTGAATCTCTGTTACGGGCGTGCGTGCGTGATAGACATCTTTGGAGACCTGAGCAAAGCTTGGATGTACTTTTTCATGAATTTATGGCGGGCGATATGAATACTATCGAGAAGATATATGATTTACATGGCCTTGAATTAACTAGGAAAGCAAAGAATGAGATGAATGCTTTTATTAAAGCTCACCCCCGTGGAAAGAATGGCCGTGTCAGTTATAATTTAAAGAAACACTTTGGTGTCCAACCTGAGGAAATTAGGGAGCGTTTTGATTTTTACTATAAAGCTTTTCCTGTTGAGGTAGAGGTTTGAAGAAATTCATTAGGCGGTGCAGGCTCCACCATTAAGAGGTATAGTTTGCCCTGTCATCCAGCTTGCTTCATTAGAGCAGAGATATAAGGATGCTGCTCCTACATCTTGTGGTGTGCCAGCTCTACCTACCATTGTACTATAAGCTGCTCGTTCATGGCCATCAAAATTGTTCATTGAACCAAGAGATAGGGCATTAATGGTTATTCCAAAGCTCCCAACCTCAGAAGCTAATTGGCGCATATATCCAAGAGCTGCTGATTTTGCTGATGCATAATGGGATAAGCCCATAGAAAATCCTAATCTGTGCGATTCTGATGTTATTATTAATATACGACCATGTTTACGCTTTTTCATCTCTGGTAGATACATCATACATAGTCCACGTATTGAATTAAAATTTAGGTCAAGTTGTCTTTGATAGTCAGTTTCTTTAAGTTTATGTGCATGATTTAAACTGGTTGGCATCTTAACAGGAACACCAGCATTATTAATTAAAATATCTATATTTCCTGTAATTTTTAAAAAATCATTACGAACCTCTGCATTAGTTATATCGCCTGGAACTGCCATGGCATCAATATCTTTAGCGGCTTTTTCAGCACGACCTTTATACAAATCATTAATGTAAACATCTGCTCCAGCATCTTTTAAGGCTTTTGCAATTCCAAACCCCATTCCTTGTCCAGCCCCAGTTATTAAAGCTTTTCGTCCATTTAAATCAAACATAACTAACCTATAAAAACCTGTCCGCCATCAAGTGCTATAGTTTGACCTGATAAGTAGCGTGCTCCATCACTACACATCATTGCAACAAATTCACCTATATCTTGTTCGCAATCACCAACATAACCAAGTGGTATGCTAGCTTGAAAGTGTTTTGCTTCAACTGGGTTTGCATCCATCCATCCTGCAAGTGCTGGTGATTTTGCATGAGGCATTATTGCATTGACTCTAATGCCATCTTTACCCCATTCATTTGCGGCAGCCCGAGTAAGTTGCTGGGTTGCAGCTTTCACGGCAGCATATACACCGTAAGTGCTAACATCCCACCTTTTCATTACGGAGCTGCACAAATTAATTATATTTCCTTTGCTTTGAACTAGATGTGGATATGCCATTTTCATCAGGCGAAAAGTTGCTAATGGACCGGAATTCCAATTATCATTTATCTGTGTATCTGAAATATTTAGTAGAGGCCCGCGTGCTACTTCTTGGGCATTATTCACTAGAATATCTAAGCGACCAAATTTTTTAATTGTAAGGTCAATACAATTTTCTAAATCTCTGGTAGACTTTACATCGCACCGGATTGGTAATGTATCAACATTTAAAGGCTTGAGAAGATCAACAGTATTTTCACATTTTTCTAATGTTCTTCCAGTTACAACTATGTTTGCACCTTGTTTAGCTAATGATTTGGCTATTCCTTGGCCAATACCTTGGCCTCCACCCGTAATTAACGCAACTTTATTTTTGAGCATATTTAAACCTACCATAGCTCTGGAATATCTGATCCAGTAATTTTAATTATTTTTTTTAGAAAGTTATTAGCCTCTAACAGCTCATCATTTGAAAAATGCTTAAGAAGTTGCTCTTCCAGAGCTTTAGATTGAGCTAGAATTTTAATAAAAATTTGACGCCCTTTTTTTGAAATACATATATTATTGTTGTTTGTATCAATATATTTTTTACGTGCTAGACGTGCGAATATCTCAGAGTCAGGGTGATGACCTGTGTGCTCTAAACGGCCGATAATTTCTTTTTTTGGAATTGGTCCGCTCATAGAAAGTAATGATAAACAAAAATATTCCGGTTCACTTACACCCATTTTTAGGCACTCTTTTCTAACAGGGAAACTTGTTTGAAAATGCGCTCTTGATAATAAATATAAAAGAAAATCATTTGAAAATTGTCCTAACCCCAGATCAATTCCTGCAGGCTGTGGCTCATGTTTAATAGGCTTTTGTTTAGCATATGCGTATTTTCCAGCATGAAAAACTAATACAGGTAAATCATTGGTTTCATAACTAATTACTTCACCAACAAAGATAATATGATCTCCCCCTTCGTATTGAAAATTAGTTTTACATTTAAATAGAGCGGCGTATTCAGCTAAAACTGGCATTCCCTCTTTACAACGACTCCATTCTACATTTTCAAATTTGTCCTCTTCGCTACGGGCAAATTTATTGGATAAATCCATTTGATGACTTGCTAGTACATGGACATTAAATCCACCAGAATTTTGATATGCTGGCATAGACTTTGCATTCTTTGATAAAGACCATAAAACTAAAGGAGGGTCTAAAGAAACAGAATTGAAGCTGCTAGCAGTGACACCAACAGGAAGGTTTGTATCGTCGACTGTTGTAACTATAGTAACACCAGTTGCAAACTGACCGAGTGCATTGCGAAAATTATTTGGATTAATCTTGGACATTGTAAATTTGCGTAGTAAACATGCTAATAAAATACGCAAAATAAGTTATAAGTCAAAAGAATAGAGTAAATTGCGTAGTTCATTATGTTAATATATAGCATGGGAGTAAGAATGAACAAGTTTGAAGCAAGAATAGACAGATTAGAGTCTCTTGAGGCTATACGACAACTAGTTTCTAAGTATTCCTTATCTCTAGATATGCGGGATTTAGATGCACATGTGAATTTGTTTGCTGAAGATATAAGGGTAAGTAAAAATACTTCCGGAAGGGAAGCATTAAAAAGCTGGCTTGATGATACTTTGCGATTTCAGTTTATCGGAACATCTCATCATATAGGTAATCATATTATAGAATTTGATGATCCGGATACAGCCCATGGTATTGTTTATTCCAAAAATGAGCATGAAACTCCCAGAGATGACGGCGGAACAGACTGGATTATAATGCAAATGATGTACTGGGATAATTACCAAAGAATAGATGATACCTGGTATTTTAGGCGAAGATTGCCTTGTTATTGGTACGCCACTGATTTGAATGCTCCGCCAGTAGGTGAAAATAAAATGCGATGGCCAGATCGTGAAGAATATGAAGGAGCTTATCATGAGCTCTTTCCTTCCTGGAATTTATTTTGGAAAAATCCACCCAGTGGTAATGACTTACCTGAAGTTGCGATACCAGCTCCACGCGGAGAGTTTTTAAAAGCGATGCGTAGAAATTCCCCTGACCCTAAAATAAGAGTAAGATGATGCCAACATTATTCGATCAGGTCACAATTGGCGATATATTCTGCAAGAATCGAATTGTAATGGCACCTATGACTCGCTCGCGTGCGGATAAAGATGACTCCCCCTCAGACATTACTGCGCTATATTATGGTCAACGAGCAGGGGCTGGGTTAATCATAACAGAGGGTGTTTACCCGAATATTGATGGCAAGGGGTATGTCAGAACTCCAGGTATTGTAACAGATAAACAAATATTAGGCTGGAAGGCGGTTGTTGATGCTGTGCATTCAAAAGGGGGTAAAATTGTGATGCAAATTATGCATTGTGGACGTGTTGCTAGTTACCATAATAAGGCAAAGAACGCCCGTACTTTAGCACCTTCAGCAATACGTGCAAATGGTGAAATATATTCTGATGTAGCGGGTATGGTGCCCATAGATATGCCTGAAAAAATGACAATAGTAGAGATCAAGAGAACTATAAAAGATTATATTAAATCTGCAGAAAATGCTGTCATTGCTGGTTTTGATGGTGTGGAGTTGCATTGTACAAGTGGTTATCTACCTGCACAGTTTCTTTCTACAGGAACTAATCTGCGTCAAGATATGTATGGGGGTAGTCTTTTAAATAGATTACGTTTTACTACTGAAGTTTTAGAGGGCCTAATTAAAACAATTGGTGCAGGTCGTGTTGGGCTGCGTATTTGTCCTGGTAACCCTTTTAATGATCTTTCAGATTGCAACCCCGAAGAGACTTTTAGAGAGCTTATTGTATATGCGAATAAATTAAAAGTTGGCTATTTGCATGTTATTCGCATGAAAGCTGGAGTTGATAATGTTAAATTGGCTTCTAAATTTCATGGTGATGTTATTCTTAATGATAGTTATAATTTGGAACGCGGAAACCGTGCTTTAAATAATAAGGAGGCAGATGCTATATCTTTTGGCAGGGCATACATTGCTAACCCCACCCTTGTTGAGAAGTTTAAAAATAATATTGAGTTATCCTTACCTGACTTCAAAACACTTTATACCCCTGGGCCGAAAGGATACACTGATTACAAATGATTGACGGCAAACCAAGTAGAACTGCATTTATGACTGCTTTGCAGAGAGGTTATCATAACGCTAACGCGTCCGAACCTAAAATTCTTAATGATAGTTTAGCACTTGATTTAGCTGGAGTCTCTTTTGTTGAAGCAAAGTTTTTTATTGATAATTTAATAAAGACTTTTGAAGGTTTAAGTGATTTAGAAACCGCTAATACTTTTATGCACAGAATTGACTGTGCTGTTTGCATGAGAAGTAGAGTGGTGGAAGAAAAACTACTCCTAGCGCAACAAAAAAATATAAAGCAATTAGTTATTTTGGGTGCAGGATTGGATACCACAGCTTATAGAAGATTTGACTTGACTAAGGGTCTCCAGGTTTTCGAAGTTGATCATCCTTCAACGCAAATTTGGAAGCGTCAAAAGCTCAAGGCAGCTAACATTGAAATTCCAGAGAATTTAAAATTTGTAGCATTTGATTTCGAGAAACAAACTTTATCACAGGCTTTTAATGTTGGTGATATAAGAACTGACCAAGTTACTCTTTTTACATGGCTCGGGGTGCAAATGTATTTAACTGACCAGGCTGTCAGGGCTACATTAAAAGTATTAGGCCGACATCCATCAGGTAGTGAGCTAATAATGGATTTTATAAGCCCAAGCTATGTACTTGAAGGAGGTATAGCAGAAAAATCTGTTGATTATCTTCAGAAGGTTGTGACTGATATGGGTGAGCCAGTAAAAAGTAAATACTATGAACATGAACTTGAAGCTATTTTACAGGAATCAGGCTTTTCAAGTGTAAAGTTCCTATCTGCAAAATGGCTTGTAGATAATTACTTAGATGGAAATAAAGCTATTTTTGATATGCCGGACAATGCAACTTCCATTTTATCGGCAAAAATTTAACTAAAAAGCCTAGCTCTTTCTTTTAGGGCAGCTTTCATCCCTTTATTTCTAACTAGTTTAAAAAATGATAAAAATGTAGGGCTTTGGTGAAATTCTGCATCTAGGTCTGATGCCTGACGCACTGACTTTTCTAAATTCATATTATCATAAAAATTATTAGTTGCTTTTTTTAGAATTACCAAATGATTAACAGGTGTTTTTGCAATATCTAGAGCAAGATTTCTAGTTGTGCTTTCCAAATTTTCTGGGCTAACGGCTTGATTTATGAGGCCAAGATTTTTAGCTTCATTCGCATCAATACTTTTTGCGGTATATAACATTTCTTTGGTCTTCCGCATACCTATTGTTAACGGCCATAAGAAAACAGTCGGAGGAATTCCAAGGTCACGACCTGCTGGATGTCCAAAAGTCGCTGTTTTACTGGCTATTACAATATCAGACACTGCCAACAATTCTCCAGCTCCTGACAGACATGCACCTTGAACTTGACAAATTATTGGCTTTGGAAATTTCCAAATTTCTATCCAATAATCAAGCAGTGCCATTATATCTTTTTTATCAAGTTCAAGATCTATTCCATCAGGATAATTTGCTGGATATTGTGAAGTAACCCAGTTTTCTTCATTGAGGTCATAGCCGACACAAAAAGCTCTTCCAGAGGATTTTATTATGACAACTGAGACTTCATCATTTAAAGAAGCGTTGTCTAATTCAGCTTTTAGTTCAGCAAGCAAATTGGGCGATAATGCATTTAACTTTTGGGGACGGTTAAGTGTTATTGTGAGAATTTTATCTGAATATTCCGTGAGTATATTATTTTGCATTATTTTCCTTTATTAATTCTTACGAAAGACATAACTACTGCTGCAAGAATAGCTATAGGGATTAATATTGTAAAAGCTTCATCATAGTTTTGATTTTTAGAAAAAGAATTTCCAACAAAACCAACAGCTATCACTGCAAGCAAAACAGTAAAAATATTCATCATACCTATAGCAGGCGCGAAATAAACTCTTCCAAAAGTATCAGCAGTAATGCCAGTCCAAACTGGATATATGCCACCTATAGCCATGCCCACGATTGCCGAAACTGTAATAAGAGTAGAAAAATTTGTAACAAATATTGCTGCAATTAGAAAAGAAATATTTGAAAGGCAAACTAGAGCAAAAATTAAACGTTTATCAAAGCGCTCAATTAACCATCCTATCAAAAGCTTTCCTGCTATTGCAGAACCTGCAACCACAGTCGGTATCAGAGTGGCTTGAGTGTTATTAAAACCTAAGCTTTCACCAAATGGTTTGAGAGAGACAAGTAATGCTTGATCACTAGCTAAAAGTAAGCCGCAAGCAAGTGAAATTATCCAAAAATCTCTATTTTTGAGTATCATTGATGGCTCTTTTGCCACAACTTTTTGCTCAATCACTTGATTTACGCCGTCAGGAAATTGTCCAATTATCTCAGGGGTAGATATAAAATAACGTATAATCAAAATAGTTGAAATTAATGTTATGCTTAGACCCATATAGATCAAAGCTAATCTCCAGCCGAAACTATAGATTAAATAGCTAAATATAGGCTGTATAAGAAACCCACCGGCCGAAGTTGCAACAGCTGCTATACCTAGTGCGCGTCCACGTTTCTCATAAAACCAATTTGTAGTCAATGTATTAGAAATAAATGGGCCGCAGGCCGTAAACCCAAATCCTATTGGAAATAATATAATCAATATCATTTGTTTTGGACTTTGTGAAATTGATAAACTCAAGAAGCCGATTGCAAATGATGCTATTCCAAGCAATGCTAATAATTTAGGATTTATCCTTGTTATTGACCTCCCAACAATTGCTGCCCACACGGCTGAACTTAATAAAAATGCTATCATTCCAAGATTAACTTGATCTCTAGATAGGTCGAATTCTAACTCGATTGGAGTAACAAAGTGTTGGAAAGAATAAAAGGTTGCTCCAGCCATCAACATTGCAGTAGTGAAGCTTGCTCCTAGTACGTGCCAGCCTTTAAAGTTTTGAATCATACAAACCCTTTTTTAATAGTAACTGAGCTTTTTCATCGCCAACAACGCGACTTTCTCTACTGTCAATTTTCCATTGACCGTCAACTATTTTTACAATCCATTTGTTAACGGCAAGTCTCATTAATTCATTATCATGATAGACGCGCGAGTAACCAAGTGTAACAGCTGCACTACCTTTTATTTTTACAATTAGTGGGCCAACAGTATGGGCACAGCTTGGTAGCAAGGACTGATGTGTTTCTGAGTTTAACATTTCAGCAATTTCTGAATGGCCACGAAGCTCTAAGTCTTGAGTTTTTACTCCCCGACCAGCATTCGGGTTTGCTATTCTGTAAGTAGCATTTTTTGTATGACAATTTATTGCTGTTTCTATATCACCGCAATCAACAGCTAGACCGTATTTCGCAATCAGGTTCCGAATGGAAAGTTCTGCTTCGATGTGTGAAATTCGATCAGTTAGCTTCATACTAAATTATTAGCTTCTTCGGCTATTTTTAAAAAACTAGGCGGTTCACCCCCACCAAAAACTTCGAGGCATGCACCTGAAATATAGCTATTATCAGGGTCAGCAAGAAAAACACAAGCTTTTGCAATATCATCTGGAGTGCCCATCCTTTTCATTGGAAGATTGTCTGCAAGATATTTCATTCCTATCTTACCTCCATAATGATCGGAACTAGCCTTTGTTTTTATTAACCCAGCTATTATTGCATTTACTCGAATAAAGGGAGCCCATTCCATTGCTAAAGATGTTGTAACATTTATGAGACCTGCTTTGGATGCACCATAAGCAACAGAGCCAGGGGAGCTTCTTGTTGCTGAAACAGATGAGATATTAACAATTGAACCATTATTTTTTTTTAATTGCTCGTATGCGGCTTGAGAGATATTTATTGGAGCAAGCAAGTTTAACGAAACTACTTTTTCTGTTAATTTGGGGCTTGCTTTGCTACTTTCAATTGGAGGCCCCCCTCCAGCGTTATTAATAAGACAATCTATTCGACCAGTTTTTTCAATGGCGAAATCTATCAGTTTCTTTGCGGCATCAATATTCCTTATATCAAGTTCTATAAAATAAATATTTTTAGCTATTTGTTCCGGAGCCTTTCTTCCGCAAATTATAACATTTGCCCCTAGCTCGTGGAAATTTTGGGAAATTCCTCTACCTATACCTCTAGAGCCACCTGTAATAATTATAGTTTTATTTTTGAAGTTCATCTTATACCTGCGTAATATTTTGTGTCTTATGTTGCGCAAAATCATCGGTTTGTATAGTAAAACTCTGTAATTGCGTAGAAAGAGTATTATATGAGTACTATACCTGGTGTTTTATTTACACAAGCTATCAAACAACCAAATGCATTAGCAATAGAAGATTTGGGCTGGAAACTTTCTTATGGTGAGCTTGCAGAAAAAGTTAAAAAGGCTGCAGCTGTTTTGCGTGAAATGGGACTTTCTCGAGGAGATAACTTTGCTATATGGGCTCCAAATTGTGCAGAATGGATTATTAGCGCTCTTGCTGGCCAAGCTTTGGGCGCAGTACTAGTAACTCTTAATACTCGGTATAAAGGTGCTGAAGCTGAGGAAATATTGAAACGATCAAAGTGTAAAATTTTATTAACTGTTGAGGATTTTTTGGGTCATAATTACCCTAATCTAATTAATAAAGATAATTTACCTTTTTTAGAGCATGTAGTAATAATTCGCGATAGAAGAGGACATGAAAAGTTTAATGCTTTTTTAAAAAGTAACATAAAGCCTCTGGAAAATGTAGATGTTACGGAAAACGATATATCTGATATTATTTTCACGTCTGGAACTACGGGATCGCCTAAGGGAGCGATGACAACTCACGCACAAAACATAAAAGTGTTTGAAAGTTTTACTGATGCTATTGGTCTTAATAATAGTGATAAATATTTAATCATAAATCCTTTTTTTCATAGTTTTGGTTATAAAGCTGGGTGGTTATCTTGCTTAATTAAGGGTGCTGCGATTTTTCCTTTAGCTATATTCAAGGTTGAAGAGGTCCTTAGAATTATTCAAAAATCAAAGATTACTGTAATGCCGGGGGCGCCTACAATATTTCAGAGCCTTCTGGATTACACAGATTTATCAAAATATGATATTTCTAGTCTGAGAGTTGCTACAACAGGGGCAACGACTATACCAGTAGACCTCATTGGAAATATGCATCATAAATTAGGCATTAATGATGTTTTCTCTGCTTATGGCTTAACAGAGTCCACGGGAGTGGTATCTTTATGCAGAAAAGGTGATGATTTTGAAACTATAGCAACAACATGTGGTCGACCATTACCGGGAACTGAAGTTAAATTAGTTAATAATGAAGGCGGTATGGTGGAGTGTGAAAATTCTGGTGAAATCTTGGTGAGGGGCTTTAATGTCATGAAGGGTTACTTTGATATGCCAAAGGCCACTGCTGAGGTTATAGATGAAGATGGCTGGTTGAAAACGGGTGATATTGGAACTTTAGATAAGAATGGGTATTTACGGATTACGGATCGAAAAAAAGATATGGTTATAGTTGGGGGTTTCAATGTTTATCCGGCTGAGGTTGAAAAAGCTCTTCAAAAACACAAAGATATTGCTGAAGTAGCTATTGTTGGTGTGCGCAATGATAGGCTTGGAGAAGTTACTCATGCGCACGTAGTTACAAGAAAGCCAATTAGTGAGGCTGAATTAATTTTATGGTGCCGTGAAAACATGGCTAACTATAAAGTACCTAGAAGTATAAGCTTTCATGAAGATTTACCAAGAAATGCATCGGGCAAAGTAATGAAGTATTTACTAAAAACGTAATTATGTGACACTTTGTTACGCAAAGTAGGATAAATATTGTATAAAAACTCCATTTTGCGTATTTATTATCATTGAAAAATGCGCATTCTGTGATAAGCTAACGACTAAGCTATCAGGAGTATATTATGGGACAAGCAGCTTTGAAGTCAGTTGAAGTTGATCAGTATCTAGATGTGAGCGATGCATTAGACATTATTACCGATTGCGCGGCTGAAGGTAGGGATAAAAGAGAAATACCGACTAAAGTAATTAGTGCTTTAGCTAAAACGGGTTATTTCCGTTCGTTTCTACCGAAGCAATATGGCGGATTAGAGCGCCCTCCGCAGGAGTTTTTTAAGGCTTCAGTTGATATAGCTGAAAGAGATATGGGAACTGCTTGGGCTTGCGGCATTATAGCAGTTCATGCATATCAATTATCATTAATGGACCCAAAAGCAGCTGAAGATGTTTATTCAACAGGTCCAGATACTCTTATAAGTTCTTCCTACAATCCAGCAGGCGCTAAAGTTGAAACTACTGATGGTGGTTTTCTGTTGTCGGGTCAGTGGGGCTGGAGTTCTGGTTCTGGTCATTGCGATTGGGTTTTGTTAGGAGGCCTGATTTTTGATCAAGGCCAAGAAAACATCCATTACAGAACATTTCTTGTGAAAAAGCCTGATTATGAAATTAAAGATACATGGTTTGCTATGGGATTGCAGGCAACCGGTTCCAATGATATTATCATCGATAAGCCAGTTTTTATTCCAGAGTACAGAACTCACCATCAAATGGACGGATTTAATTGCAAGCATTATCAGGACAATCAAATGTATGCGATTCCGTGGGCTCAAATGTTCGTGAGAGTAGTTTGCACCCCCGCAATAGGGGCAGCAAAGAATGCATTGCAACTATTTATCGATAATGCCCAAGATAGTTCCACCGATGTTACTCGTTTAGCTAGCGACCCCGATGTTACCAGAAGGGTAGCAGAGGCTTCAAATCTTATAGATGAAACTGAAGCTATTTTGTATAGAAATTTTGATGAAATGATGAATTTAGTTAAATCTGGTAAAGAGATACCTATGAAAGATAGAGTAAAATATCGCTACCAAGCTAGTCTTGTTATAGAGCGAATGATGAAAGCAGTGGATATGCTATTTGATGTTGCAGGTGGTAGGAGTGTGTACAAGAATTCCCCAATTCAAGATATATGGCATGATATTCACATTGCTCGAGCTCATGTGGCTAATAACCCTATTAGCTATGCAAGAAACTTAGGGGCTGTTCACCTTGGTGCAAATAGTACTGATGTTTTTGTTTAATGAGTATAAGTGAAAATGGACCCCCTGAAGGTCAGTATGTTGATGCTGGACAAATTCGCATGCATTATCTGGAGTTTGGAGATAAAAATGGGCACCCAGTAGTATTCTTACATGGCTCAGGGCCAGGGAATAGTGCCTGGGCAAATTTTTACTTAAATAAAGATGCATTTGTAGAGGCTGGCTATAGAGTAATAATGCCTGATTTAGTTGGCTTTGGTTACTCTGATAAACCAACGGATATGGGGGATTATACTCTCGATTTTTTTTGTAGTACCTTGATGCAAGCCCTCAAAGAGCTCAAAGTTGAAAGCTGCAGTTTTATAGGAAATTCACTAGGCGGTGGTGTGGCCATCCAAATTTCATTGGATAACCCTGAGTTTGTGTCTAAATTGATATTAATGGGCCCAGGTTGCTTGGAGGAACAATCAGCATATTGGTCCATGCCTGGGATTAAGAAAATGATGGAAGTAAACAATGCTGGGATAAGTAAAAAAACTCAAGGTGATGTCATGAGGCTTTTCACTTATGACGCTAAGCATGTTACCCAGGAATTGATAGATATGCGCTGGGTAATAGCTAAAGACCAGCCTAAAGAAGTACTGAGTACAATGCGTACACCTGAACTTGGCCCGCGGATGAATGAATTGAATTGCCCAATACTTACTTTTTGGGGGGCAAATGATGAATTTATGCCATCACAAGGAAAAGAAAAGTGTCTAAAGGCAAACCAAAAATCGAGATTTATAGAAATAAATGCTTGTGGTCATTGGGTTATGATTGAGCATTCACGAATGTTTAATTCGGCTTCAATTGACTTTTTGAAGTTTGGATGATGTTATCCTCTGTCCAACATATGAGTATTGCTAAATCTCTATTTAGTGCTTTAAGGAGCGTTGAAGCCTTACCCTCAATCTCTGAAATTTATCCTGATATAAGTATAGATGATGCATATAAAATATCTTTAGCTTTCTTAAACCTAAGGATTTCAAAAAATAATGAGAAGGTAATTGGTAAAAAAATAGGTGTAACTTCAAAAGCAGTTCAGGATATGTTAGGTGTGTTTCAGCCTGATTTTGGATTTTTAACTGATGCGATGGCTGTGCGCGATGGACGAGTTAATGTTAATAGACTTATTTCCCCGAGGGCTGAAGCTGAGATCGCTTTTAAGTTAAATGCAGATTTAAAAGGTCCAGGTATTACTGGGGAAGATGTTTTGGCTGCTACTGAATATGTTCAGCCCTGCTTTGAGATTGTTGATAGCCGTATTTTAGATTGGAAGATAAAAATCCAGGATACTGTTGCGGATAATGCTTCTTGTGGTGTTTTTATTTTGGGAGATAAAAAGGCTAACCCTAATGATCTCGACATGGCTTCACTTGAGGTTGTTGTTAAAAAAAATGGTGGTGAAATTAGCCGTGGAATGGGATCATCTGTACAAGGTTCACCTGAAAATGCTGTTGCATGGCTTGCTAATAAGCTCGGAGAGTACGGAATACCATTTTTAGCTGGCGAAATAATTCTTTCAGGTTCTTTGGTGCCTCTGGAGCCAGTGGTTAAGGGTGATAAAATGAATATGGTGATACCAAATTTAGGTTCGTGTGAAGTAGAGTTTATTTAATGAATAAGATAAAAGTTGCTATAATTGGTTCAGGTAATATTGGTACTGATTTAATGATTAAGATTGATGAGAGCTCAAGTATTTTAGAAGTTGCTTGTGTTGTTGGTATAGACAAAAACTCTGAGGGACTTGCAATTGCTAAAAAGAGGGGCTTTTCTACAACCCATGATGGAATTGAAGGTGCTCAAAAACTAAGTGAATGGAAAAATATTAAGTTAGTTTTCGATGCAACATCAGCATATGCCCATGCTAAGCATGCGATGATCTGTGCGTTAGACGGAAAACAAATGATTGATCTAACTCCAGCAGCATTGGGCCCATTTTGTGTTCCAGTTGTCAATATGGATGAGCATTTAGATTCGAAAAATGTAAATATGGTAACATGTGGCGGGCAAGCCACCATACCTATGGTGGCAGCAGTGAGCCGAGTTTCTGATTCCACTCCTTACGCCGAAATTGTTGCTTCCGTTTCATCACGATCCGCAGGTCCTGGCACCCGTGCTAATATAGATGAATTCACAAGAGCAACTGCTAAAGGGATTGAAGTTGTTGGCGGAGCACAAAAAGGCAAAGCAATAATAATATTAAACCCGGCTGAACCTCCTATGATAATGAGAGATACCGTATATGTGCTCTCTATTGGAGGAAGTGAAGAGGATATAAGGGCATCAGTTGATGATATGGTTAAAGATGTACAATCATATGTTCCGGGCTATAGGTTAAAGCAAGAAGTTCAATTTGAAAATTTTACCGGTAATAATAAGCTTCATATACCCGGTTTAGGTACATATGAAGGAACTAAAGTAACAATATTTCTTGAGGTTGAGGGGGCGGGACATTATTTGCCAAAATATGCAGGAAACTTAGATATAATGACATCGGCCGGCATGGGAACTGCTGAGGCTATTGCCCGCAAGAAATTTGGGGTAGAAATATGACAGGTATTTTGCTTAATCCTGAGTCCGAGAGATTATATATACAAGACGTTACTCTGCGAGATGGCATGCATGCTATACGTCATCAATATTCTCTTGAACAGGTTAGAAGTATAGCGAAAGCTCTTGATGAGGCAGGTGTGGATGCAATTGAGATAGCTCATGGTGATGGGCTTAATGGAGGAGCTTTTAATTATGGTTTTGGGGCTCATACTGACTGGGAGTGGATAGAAGCTGTATGTGATGTGGTAAATAATGCTGTAGTTACTACATTAATATTGCCGGGAATTGCTACAATTGATGAGCTTAAACGCGCTCATGATTTAGGTGTTAGCTCAGTGCGTGTAGCAACTCATTGCACTGAGGCGGATGTATCTCGACAGCATATCGAAATGGCTAGAAATCTAGGAATGGACACTATCGGATTTTTAATGATGAGCCATATGGCGGAGCCAAAATATTTAGCTAAACAGGCTAAGTTAATGGAAGATTATGGAGCTACCTGCATATACGTGACTGACTCAGGTGGTGCTCTGGATATGGACGGTTATGCAGATCGTTTTAAGGCTTATAATGACATACTAAAACCTGAAACAGAGCGTGGAGTTCATGCTCACCATAACCTTTCTTTAGGAGTGGCCAACTCAATAGTTGCTGTTCAAAACGGCGCTAGAAGAGTTGATGCTTCCCTAGCTGCTATGGGCGCTGGAGCAGGGAATGCGCCTTTAGAAGTTTTTATTGCTGCAATAGATAAGAAAGGTTGGAAGCATGGGTGTGATGTTTATAAATTGATGGATGCTGCTGAAGAATTGGTTAGGCCTTTGCAGGACAGGCCTGTTAGGGTGGATAGGGAAACATTATCTCTTGGTTATGCTGGTGTATATTCGAGTTTTTTACGTCATGCAGAAAAAGCAGCAGAAAACTATGATATGGATACTCGAGAGATTCTTGTTGAATTAGGCAGGCGCCGTATGGTTGGAGGACAAGAAGATATGATAATTGATGTAGCCCTAGATTTAAAAAAAACTAAAGGGAAGTAGTTATGGGAATTATGAATTTAGGGTACGTTATCCTTGAAATGAAAGAACCCTCAAAATGGTCAAAATTTGCTCAAGATGTTTTAGGTTTTGGGGAGGCAGAGTCTTACGGAGAAAATGGTACTAAGTATCTAAGAATGGATAATGCTCCTTTTCGTTATATGATAAGAAAAGGTACGGAGGACCGATTTTTAGCTGGTGGTTATGAGATATCTTCAAAGAATGATTTTGAGAAGCAAATAGAATTATTTAAAAGATCTTGTATTGATGTCTACCTTGGATCTAAAGCTGAAGCAGATTTTCGAGCTGTTGAAGCCTTTGCTTCTGTTAAAGATCCGTCTGGAAATACTGTTGAAATTTTTTATGGGCGGGCTTCAGGTAAGAGTTTCCTTCCAGGACATGGTATAAGCAAATTTGTAACTGGCTTAATGGGCTTGGGTCACATGGTGCTACCCGCTCCTGAAACTGAAAAAACAATAAGTTTTTATGAGGATATTATGGGTTTTGGAGTTAGTGATGACTTAACTTTGCCTGCATTTGCTCCCGAAATGCCAGAGCAAAGAATTTATTTTATGCATAGTGATAATCCACGGCATCACACACTTGGTCTGTATAATTTTCCTAATCCAACAGGTGTTATTCATTTAATGGCAGAAATGACAAGTATGGATGAGGTTGGTCATTGTTTAGATCGCGTTAAAGCTGCTGGTTTACATATTTTTGCTTCTTTAGGGCGTCACGCTAATGATGAAATGGTAAGTTTTTATTTTTTTGCCCCAGGCGGTATTGGATTTGAAGTTGGATATGATGGAAAGCAGATAGATAATTGGGATAGCTATGAGCCAACGAAATCAGTTATTGGTGATATTTGGGGTCATGAGTATGATTTCCCAGTAGTAGGTTAAGTTAATATGAGCAGTTTTGAAATAAACAAGTGCATGTCTCCAAAGGAAATAGTGAGTCAAATAGAAGACGGTATGACAATCGGTATTGGGGGTTGGGGAGCTAGACGTAAGCCAATGACTCTTATCAGGGAAATAGTAAAGTCAGACCTCAAGGATTTAACAATCGTGTCTTATGGAGGCTGTGATGTCGGAATGCTTGCTAGCGCAAAGAAAATTAAAAAACTAATATTTGGATTTGTTTCTCTTGATGTAATTCCTCTAGAGGCACACTTCAGACGTGCACGTTCTGAAGGTGAGTTCGAAGTTATGGAGGTGGATGAAGGTATGTTTCAGCTGGGCCTTAAGGCTGCAGCAGCAAGATTAGATTTTTTACCATGTTTAGCTGGTTTAGGAACTGATGTCTTAACGCATAATCCAGAAATTAAAGTCATTAAGAGTCCATATAGTAGCGATCACTATGTAGCTATGCCTGCTATAAAGTTAGATGTCGCATTATGTCATGTGACAGAAGCTGATAAACTTGGGAATAGTTTTATATCAGGCCCAGATGTTTTTTTTGATGAGTGGTTTTGTAGAGCCGCTGATAAATCATACCTGACAGCGGAAAAAATTGTTTCTACGTCAAACTTTGATGACGATTATAAGATAATGCGAATGCCTATAGAAAGGAGTTTGGTAGCGGGTGTTTCTGAAGTTCCTTTTGGTGCGCATCCTACAAGTAACGGACCTGATTATGGTATAGATGTAGAACATTTAAAGTTGTACTCTGCAGCGGCTAAAGGTGGGTGGCTGCAATATGTTGAAAACTTTATCAATTGTGAGGACTATATTGAATCCGTCGGTGGAATTAAAAAAATTTCACAGTTACCGCTTCCGGTATTTTAGGGGATACATATGACTGATTTTTCATTAGCCGAACTTTGTATAACCGCAGGATCCGACATATTCCGCGATGAGACACCGGAGGTATTTGCAACTGTAATTGGATTGGTCCCTAGACTCGCAGGATCATTGGCAAAGAAAACATTTTTACCAGGCTTGATGATGAGCGACGGAGAATATTATTTTGCACATGAACCTGTGCCTGTCGGACCAAGAAACGGTTATAAGCCTATCAAGGAGGGTGCTATTGGTTACGAACGTGTATTTGATCTTATTGCTAAAGGTAACAGACATGCCTTTGTTGGGCCTGTTCAGGTTGATCGATATGGGCAGATGAATTTATCTTGCATAGGAAAATATTCCTCACCTAAAGTGACAATGCTAGGGGTTCGAGGTTTGCCGGGGAATACAGTAAACAATCGAACATCAATGTTTTTTCAAAATCATAATAAACGTGCATTTGTATCTGGTGAGGTAGATATGGTCAGTGGAGCTGGCTATAATTCTAAAAGATATCCTGATGGAGTTTTTCCAAAAGGTTTAGATCATAGAAGGATAATTACTAATCTTTGTGTTCTAGATTTTGAGGGATATAATAAGGCTATTCGTGTTAGATCTCTCCATCCGGGTGTTACTTTTGATGAAGTTCAGGACAATACAGGATTTGACTTAATTAAACCAAAGGATTTATCTGAAACGGCTGCTCCGACTAAAAACGAGCTAGCACTAATAGATATACTGGACCCTAATAACCTACGTAAGAATATTTTTAAAGACAACCCAAATGGAAGGAGGTCTTGATGAGTAATGAGACAGAGCCAAAAGTTGCTGCCGATGTTGTTTATGAGGAGGAAAATCCAGTAATATATAAAAAGAATGACAATATTGCTTTTCTAACTCTAAATCGAACGAAATATCATAATAGCCAAAACTCTCAAATGCTTTATGCGCTTGATGACGCCTTTTTTAAAGCTACATCTGATGATGCTGTAAAAGTCATTGTATTAAAAGCTAATGGAAAACATTTTTCTGCAGGACATGATATTGGAACACCTGGACGAGACTTTCATCAAGGTAGAGATGATAGACGCTCAATGAATTATAATCATGATAACAAACCAGGAGCTGAAAAAGCTTATGTTCGTGAACAAGAGGTATATCTAGAGTTTTGCAGAAGGTGGAGGTCTGTGCCAAAGCCTACCATTGCTCAGGTTCAAGGTGGCTGTATAGCTGGAGGGTTAATGCTGGCTTGGGTATGTGATTTAATAATAGCCTCTGATGATTCTTTTTTTCAGGACCCAGTGGTTCAAATGGGCTTCCCAGGAGTAGAGTATTTTGCACATCCATTTGAGCTAAATATACGGCAAGCAAAAGAATTTTTGTTGTTAGGAGAGCGTTGGTCTGCTGATCGAGTATTGTCTGCAGGAATGGTAAATAAAGTAGTTCCAAGAGCGGAACTTGATAAGGCAGTATTAGATTGGGCAATAAAAATCTCGAAGCAACCTAGGTTGGCCATGGCTTTGACTAAACAGGCTTGCAATCATATTGAAGACCTACAGGGGAAACGATCTGGTATGGATATGGTATTTGGGTACCACCATTTTGCTCACGCTAATAATACCATAGTGAAAGGCGATTATATCGCTGGTTTTGATGGAAAGAAAATGGCAAAATCTAATAAAAATAAAGAGAGTTGAATGCACCCCTCTTTCAAAACCCCTTTAACACAAGTACTTGGATGCAATTATCCAGTTATACAGACTGCTATGGGTTGGGTATCTACATCGCAACTCGTTACTGCGACTGTTGAAGCGGGTGCCTTTGGATTTTTGGCAGCGGCTGTGATGACACCCCAAGATTGTGAAAAAGAAATTCAATTTATAAAATCTAAAACTACAAAGCCATTTGGAGTAAATATTCACGCTTTTCAGCCAGATGTAGATAAAATAGTAGATATGTGCATAGATTATGGTGTTATGGCAATTTCATATGGCAGAGGCCCATCTACAAAAATTATCGAAAAGGTTAAAAACGCGGGTTTAAAATGTGTTCCAACAATTGGTTCAAGTCATCATGCAGAAAAAGCAGTTGAAATTGGTGCTGATATTCTAGTCTGTCAAGGACATGAAGGAGGAGGGCATACTGGTGCAACACCTACGTGGTTACTTTTAGGGCAAGTTATAGATAAAAACTTAGGAGTTCCTGTAGTTGCCTGTGGTGGATTTAAAGACGGCCGTGGTCTAGCAGCAGCTCTTGCATTTGGAGCTGATGGTGTTGCAATGGGAACACGATTTATGATGAGTTCTGAGAGCCCTACGCCTGATACAACTAAAGCGGAGTATCTTAAAGCTGAGGTAACAAAAATACTTGTTTCTAAAAAATTAGATGGGTTACCTCAAAGAATGATTTTAAATTCAACTTTAAAAACGCTTGAGAACTCCAGTAAAATCGGCATGTTATTTCGGGCATTTGGTAATAGTCTGAAATACAAGTCTCAGACAGGCATGAGCCTTCCTCAAGTTGTCAAAACAGCATGGAGTATGAAAAAGAATACTGATTTGACGCTTGGTCAAACTATGATGGCTTCGAATGCGCCTATGATAATTCAAAAAGCGATGGTGGAAGGGTTGCCAAATGAGGGAGTTTTACCAAGTGGGCAAGTAGCAGGTCTAATAAGTGATTTACCGTATTGTTCCGAAATTATTCAAAATATAATAGAAACTGCAACTTTGAGCTTAAAAAAATTAGAGAGTTAATATGCCAATTCATACTCACGTTGAAAATGAAATTGCGGAAATCATTTTTGATTTTCCACCAGTAAATGCATTTAATAGCAAAATATGGAATGATATTCCAGGAACTATAAATGATTTAGGCTCACGACAAGATGTTAAAGTAATATTAATTAGATCTAAGGGTAAGGGCTTTTGTGCGGGAGTAGATATAAAGGAACTGGCTAGTGATTCCAATGCAATAATATCTGTAAATGAAGGTAACTATCTCACTGGACATGCTATACATCATTGCGAAATTCCAGTTATTATAGCCGCACATAAATTTATCATTGGTGGCGGTGTGATTATGTGTGGGGCAGCTGATATTGTAATTGCATCTGATGATGCATATTTTGCACTTCCTGAGATTGATCGCGGTGCAATGGGTGGTGCATCGCACTTGCAGCGTATGCTCGGGGTTGCAAAAGTTCGCTCAGCATTTTTGACAGGAGGAACTATTACAGCCAAAGAGGCCTTCCGCTTAGGTGGTATAGAAAAAGTAGTTCCTTATGAGTCTCTGGTTCAAGAAGCAATGGATTATGCGAACATTTTAACTAAAAAGTCCCGTGTTGCCCTACGAATAGCTAAGAAAGCTTTAAACGGTATTGAACCATTTGATGTTGATACCAATTATCGTTGGGAGCAAGGCTTCACTTATGAAATGTATTTGCATGAAGATAGTCAGAGAGCACGGGACACTTTCGTTGAAACCGGAAATTCAGTAGATTACAGAAAGAAATAACCTTTGAATATAGAGTTTACATCTAAACAAAAAGAGTTTCGTGAAGAAATCCGTGCGTGGCTTTCTGCGCATGTTCCGAAAAAGAGACTGAAGAGCTTTGATACTGAAGAAGGTTTTGAGCAACATCGTGATTGGGAGAGAATTCTCGCCAAAGATAAGTGGGGAAATGTTAATTGGCCAACACAGTATGGGGGCAGGGGGCTTGATCTAATATCATGGCTTATTTTTGAGGAAGAATATTACCGTTCAGATGCCCCTTTGCGCGTTAGTCAAAATGGTATTTTCCTTCTCGCTCCCACAATTATGGAATACGGTACAGAAGCACAAAAGGCACGATTTCTACCTCCCATGGCAAGTGGGGAAGAAATATGGGCCCAAGCATGGTCTGAAAATGGTGCAGGTTCTGATATGGCGGCAATACGAACTAAAGCTGTAAGAGACGGAGATCATTATATTATTACAGGGCAAAAGACTTGGTCATCTCGGGCTGCATTTGCTGATTGGTGCTTCGCCTTAGTTCGCACAGAAGAAGGTAGTAGTCGTCATAAAGGATTATCAAAAATACTTATTCCACTTAATTCTAAGGGTTTATTACGTAGACCCATAGCACAATTGGACGGTGACCCAGGCTTTGCTGAACTTTTTTTTGATGAAGTTAGAGTGCCTGTTGAAAATTTACTTGGCCCTGAACATGGCGGCTGGGGAGTGGCAATGTCAACCGCGGGTTTTGAAAGAGGTTTGTTATTAAGATCGCCTGCTAGATTTCAGTCTGCTGCAGCTCGATTAGTTAAGTTGTACAAATCACGCGAGAAGTATCTATCCAGTGGTGTTGGTGAAAAGGTAATTCAAGCTTGGATCGATACTGAAAGATTTTGCGCAGCAACCTATCAGTTAGTTTCTCGAGTAGAAAAGGGGGCATCAATTAGCTCTGAATCTAGCGCAAATAAATTATTTTGGTCTGAAATGGATAAACAAATGCATCGTACAGCAATGACAATTATGGGTGCTCAAGCTGAACTTGAAGAAGGTTTGGACTCAATTGAAAACGGTCGATGGCTTGATGGTTATATGTTTTCTCTAGCAGGGCCCATATATGCAGGAACTAATGAAATACAAAGAAATATTCTTGCTGAACGAGTTTTAGGGTTGCCTCGCTAATGGACTTTTGTTTCACAACCGATCAACAAGATTTAATAGATGCCGCAAAAGATTTTTTTGATGGTGAAAACACCCTTGAACGTATGAGGTCTATTTCTAAAGGGCAAAAGGTTGAGAGCTTGTGGCCTCAATTTGCAGAACTTGGTCTTTTGGGTATTATGGCTCTTGAGAGTGACGGAGGTATGGAGCAGCCATTAGTCCTAATGGCAGCTATAGCCGAAGCTGCAGGCTACTCAGGATTACCAGAACCTTTTGTAGAAGTGGCAGGAATTACTGTTCCCATTAGTTCGTCACCTGAAAAATTAATATCTGGGTCTTCAAAATTGGCTGTGTTATCTGAACTGCGACAGTATATAGATCATAATCTAGTGAATGGTACTAAAGTTAAGTCTATTGACCCATTAAGAAATCTAGTAAAGGTTGAAGGTATTGGTAGCGACAAAGCAAATTATCATGGAGCAGTACTTTCTGCTGCGCAACTCATTGGCTTGTCTCAACGTATGATTGACATCTCGGTTGATTATGCAAAAGATCGCCATCAGTTCTCTAAGCCTATTGGTTCTTTTCAAGCAATTAAACACCACCTAGCAAATGTATATACTCAAATAGAATTCTCACGCCCTATTATTCAACTAGCAGCAATAAATGGCGGCATTAATGTTCACATTGCTAAAGTTACTGCAATTGATACAGCTATGATGGCTGCTGAGACTGCAATTCAAGTCCATGGTGGAATGGGCTATACTTATGAAGTGGACTTGCACTTATTCATGAAGCGAGCTTGGTCACTTTGTGGCGAATGGGGCGATAGAAACTATCATATGAAAAAAATAGAACAATATGTATTGCAAGGGGATGCTAAACTTGGCCCCGGCAATACCTTTAATTAGGAGAATTATATGTCAGAAGCCTATATAATAGACGCAACTCGTACGCCTACAGGCAAAAGGCGTGGGTCTTTACAAGATTTACATGGTGCTGATCTTGGTGCGCATGTCATTAACCAAATAGTAGAGAGAAATAATATTCCTGAAAATGAATATGATGATGTTATTTTCGGTTGTTTGGATACTGTTGGGCCGCTAGCAGGAAATATAGCACGCACAGCTTGGCTTGTAGCAGGTTATGATCTGTCAGTTCCGGGTGTAACAATAGATAGACAATGCGGATCATCCCAGCAGGCAGTTCATTTTGCAGCACAGGCTATAATGAGTGGTACTCAAGATGTAGTAATAGCTGGTGGGGTTCAAACAATGTCTAAGATACCAATTGGTGCATCGATGATAGCTGGTCGCGAATTAGGATTTGATCACCCCTTTCATACCTCTACCGGCTGGTTAAAACGTTTTGGTGATGCACCAGTTGATCAGTTTTATGGGGCTTCTGAAATAGCAAAGAGATGGGGCTTTTCTAGAAAGGATTTGGAATATTACTCATTAAATAGCCATCAACGAGCAGATAAAGCTAGAGAATCTGGTTGGTTCGATAGGGAAATATCAGCCATTAATGGTTTAAAACAGGATGAAACCATACGTGCTAATACTTCAATGGAAAGGATGGCTGAATTAGAGGCCTTTGATGAGCATGGCCTTATTACAGCCGGAGTAGCTAGCCAAACTTGTGATGGCTCTTCTGTAATATTACTTGCTTCAGCTAATGCTGTGAAAAGGTATAATTTAAACCCTCGAGCTAGAATTCATCATTTGGAAGTAATGGGCGATGACCCGATTTTGATGCTTACGGGCCCTATTGCGGCAACAAAGCGTGCATTAATGCGAGCGGGCATGAAGCCCAGTGAAATTGATTTAGCTGAATGCAATGAAGCTTTTGCACCAGTCCCAATGGCATGGATGCAGGAAACTGGAATACCCCATGAAAAAACCAATGTGAATGGCGGGGCAATTTCCTTAGGTCACCCACTTGGGTCGACGGGTACCAAACTTATGACAACCTTGCTTCATGAGATGGAACGACGTGGATCACGATATGGCCTTCAAACAATGTGTGAGGGTGGTGGTGTAGCTAATGTAACAATTATTGAAAGGCTTTAATAATGTCCGCTTTCTGCAAAGATCGAACAGTAATTATAACTGGTGCCGGTGGCGGCTTAGGCAGATCTTATGCATTAGCCTTAGGCACGGAAGGTGCTAATGTTATTGTAAATGATATAAACCCCATTACTGCTGAAAAAACTGTATATGATATTATTTCTTCCGGTGGAAATGCTATTGCTAATACTGATGATATCACGTGTTATGATGCTTCTTTTGATATTGTAAATTCGGCAATCAAAGAATTCGGAAACCTTCATGCTGTCATAAACAATGCGGGTAACAACCGTGACCGTATGTTTACTTCGCTCTCTGAAGATGATTGGGACCAAGTTATTCGCGTTCATTTAAAAGGGCATTTTTGTATTAGTTCTCACGCCGCAAAATATTGGCGCCAACAAAGTAAAGAAGGGAAGAGTGTAAATGCCCGTATAATCAATACTAGTTCTGGCGCAGGGCTACAGGGTTCGGTTGGGCAAACAAATTATTCCGCTGCTAAAGGAGGAATTCTTTCTCTAACTTTAAATCAATCTGCTGAATTAAAAAGGTACGGTATAACAGCTAATGCTGTAGCACCTCAAGGCCGTACAGGTATGACTGAAGAGGTGTTTGCAGATATGATGAAAATACCAGAGGATGGCAGTTTCGATAAGTTTGACCCAGCTAATGTTGCTCCATTAATTTGTTTTTTAGTGAGTGAAAAATCTTCACATATTAGCGGTATTTGCTTTGAGAGCTTTGGTGGTAAACTTTCGATTGCTGAAGGATGGAAAACAGGTCCGATAAAGGATAAAGGCGCGCGTTACAAGGTGCATGAGATAGGTGAGGTAATATCTGAATTAGTGGCCATTACACCTGCTGCCCAAAAAGTCTACGGGAGCTAAAATGGCTTATCCCTTCAGTAGTGACCATGAAATGATACGTGAGGTTTTGTCTGATTTTCTCCAGAACTGGTATGAAAATGGGAAGGGGCCAGAACGTATTTATCAGTCAGGAAAGTCTTTTGATGAAAATATCTGGAGTAGATTTGCTGAGGACCTAGGTATGGCTGGTGTTGCAATAAGTGAAGACTTTGGGGGGGGCGGACTTGATGATTTAGGTCGCGTGGTTGTCATGGAGGAGCTAGGGGCTTCTTTGTGTGCAATTCCATTTTTAACCACAGGGGGTGAAGTGGTTGATATCATTTCAAAAATTGCAAAAAACCAATTTAAGGAAGAGTATCTACAAAAAATTGCTAAAGGCAAAATAAAAGGTATTTTTTGTCCAGGGCATTTGAGTGAAGAAAAAAAATGTATTAATTCTGCTAATGCAGACACAGCTGATTTTATACTAATTTCAAGATTAAAAAATAAAATTATTGAAGTTGTTTGTTTGAAAGTCGGCACCCCAGGTCTAGAAATAAATTCGAAAAAAACTATAGACCCGACGCGTAGTTTTAGTGACGTTGATTGGAGTCAGGTTTCTGATAGAGATTTTCTACCCATTGGGACTGCTGAGATTAATTTTTTTACAGATATTATTTCTCAATCACAAATTTCTCTTGCTGCAGAATGTGTTGGTGGTGCCCAAAAATGTTTAGATATGACTTTAGAATATACATCGCAAAGAGTGCAATTTGGAAGGCCTATTGCTAGTTTTCAAGCTATAAAACATCGCTGTGCTGATATGTTTATTTTAATTGAGACAGCCAGATCAGCTGTTTATGCTGCAGCTGTAGCAACTAAAGATAAAAAAACAGAGTCTTCACTAATTGCTAAGGCTTATGCGACTGAAGCATTTTTTAAAGTAGCAGGAGATGCTATACAACTCCATGGTGGTATTGGTTTTACATGGGAGTACCCACTTCATTTGTTTTTTAAAAGATCACGAGCTAATCGTTCAATGTTTGGTATGCCTTCAGAGGATTACAAATTGTTGGCTGACAATATTTTTGGAGATAAACCATGAGTGATTTACGAAATAAATTTTCAAAGTGGATGGAAAATAATTTTTGCGGCGAGTATGAATGCTTGCGCGGTCGAGCCACTCCAGGAGACGAAGATGCTTTTCCAGGATTACGGCTAAAATGGGAGAGGGAAATGGGAGCCGCGGGCTGGATTGGAATTGGCTGGCCTACTGAGTTTGGAGGCAAAGGAGCAACTTTAGATGAAATTGTTGGTTTTAATGAAGAATATGCGTCGCATGGCGGACCAGGTCGTGCTGGTCATATTGGAGAAACTTTATTAGCTCCAACTATTATTGCATTCGGTACTGATCAACAGAAAGCCCGTTATTTGCCTGGTATCAAAGCGGGAAAAGAATTCTGGTGTCAGGGTTACAGTGAACCTAATGCAGGGTCAGACCTATCAAATATTAAAACTAAAGCTTCACTTGAAAACAATCAGTGGGTTATTAATGGTCAGAAAATATGGACTTCACTAGCAATGGACTCGGATTATATTTTTGTTGTTGCACGAGCCGCTGAAGGCTCAAAAGGTCGTCAGGGCTTAGTTTTTTTATTGGTTAAACTTGATCAGCCTGGAATAGAAATCCGGCCTATTAAACAAATGAGCGGTACAGCTGAGTTTAATGAAGTTTTTTTTGATGGAGCGGTTTGCTCTAATGAAGATATTATCGGTGGTGTTGGAGATGGTTGGAAAATTGCTATGGCTCTACTAGGCTTCGAACGTGGTGCATCAACTCTAGGGCAGCAGATGACTTTCGCAGATGAATTTCGTCAAATTGTTGATTTAGCAAAAGCAAATGGTTCGGCAAAAAATCCTCTTATTCGTCAAAGAATTGCAAAGTCTTATGCTGGTTTGAAAATAATGCGTTTCACTGCTTTGCGTACTTTAGAAGCAGCTGAGAAAGGCGATACGACCAAGGAAGGATATATTTCAAAGATATTTTGGTCATCATGGCATAGAGAACTAGGTGAGTTAGCAATGGATGTGATGGGTAAAGAAGCAGAAATACTAAAGAATGGAGAGTATAATAAGTTGCAAAAGCTTTTTTTATTTTCACGATCTGATACAATTTATGGCGGTACAAACCAAATTCAAAGAAATATCATAGCTGAGCGAGCTTTAGGAATGCCTAAGGAACCTCGGGGCGGCGGAACAGTGATGAAGGGCTAACTAATGAACTTAAAAAATATCCCAAAATATGTGCCAGGGCATAATTTATTGAATGGTAAAAAAGTATTAATCACTGCCTCAGCAGGTACCGGTATAGGGTTTGCAGTTGCAAAAAAATGCATTGAGGAAGGTGCAATGGTATTTATATCTGATATACATGGGGAACGTTTGCAAAAAGCTCAAAACTCTTTGCATGAAAATACTGGATATAAACCTGATTATGCAATCTGTGACGTAACTAAACAGTCAGACGTTAATGATTTAATTTTATCTGCTTCCACGTCTCTGTCTGGAATTGATATAGTTATTAATAACGCCGGACTTGGTGGAACTGCTAATTTAATAGATATGACTGATGAACAATGGATGGTTGTTTTGGATGTAACTTTAAACGGTTGTTTTCGTGTTAATAGAGCCGCTATGCAGTTTATGAAAGATAATGGGGGTGGCGTTATTGTAAATAATGCCTCAGTTTTAGGATGGCGTGCACAAAAAGGTCAAGCTCATTATGCTGCCGCTAAGGCAGGTGTTATGGCTTTAACTCGTTGTGCGGGACTTGAGGGTGCTGAATATGGAGTAAGAGTTAATGCAGTAGCACCAAGTTTGGCTCTTCACCCATTTCTTTACAAAGTAACGAGCAAAGAACTCCTTGCCGAGCTAGAAGCAAAAGAAGCGTTTGGTCGAGGAAGTGAAGTTTGGGAGCAGGCGAATGCTATGATTTTCTTGGCAAGTGATTACTCGAGTTATATGACAGGCGAAGTGATTTCCACTTCATCACAAAAGGCTTAAAAATGACCAAAACTATAATAGAAAAACCGGATGAATTACTTGGACAAGAAGGAATGAAAATTGGTCCATCTGATTGGATGGAAGTAAGTCAGGAAAGAATAGATACTTTTGCCGATGCAACTGGTGATCATCAGTGGATACATGTAGATACTAAAAAAGCCAAGGATGGCCCATTTGGAACTACGATTGCTCATGGTTATCTTACCTTATCATTAGCGGCAAAATTAATGCCTGAAATTCTTGAAATAAAGGAAATGAAAATGGGTATTAATTATGGTACTGACAAAGTACGGTTTATTCAGCCAGTAGTGTCGGGATCTAAAGTGAGAGGTCATGGTGAATTTTTAGAAATAAAAGAGGTTCCTGGCGGTTATCAATCAAAGTTAAGAGTTACAATAGAGATTTATGGTCAAAAAAAGCCTGCTTGCGTGGTAGATACTATCAGCAGGTACTACGTTTAGGAGAGTTAGATGTCAGAAAAGATTATAAAAGCAGTAAATGAATATTTTGAATTTTTTAATAATCAGGATGCTGAGGGCATAGCGCAGCTTTATGCAGATAATGCAAAAGTAACAGATCCAGTCGGTACACCCACTAAAATTGGTAAAGAAGCCATATTATCATTTTACAAATTAGCAGTAAAAAATGGAGCTAGGTTAAAGAGAAGCGGTCCTATCAGGGTATCACAAAATTTTGCTGCATTTGCCTTCACTGTTTCGGTAGGATCTATGACAAGCGTTGATAAAGATGTTGCAGTTGAAGTTGAGCTTCCGAAAGGAAGCATGATAATAGATGTTATTGATACCTTTAAGTTCAATGAAGCAGGACAAATAACTGAAATGAATGCTTATTGGGGTCCCAGTAATATAACACAAGTATAACTTTTAGAGAGCTATATAGAAACCCATGAAGGCTTTCTTTTATCAAAAAAGCTAGATATGCCCTCTTTTCCTTCATCAGACATTACGCAATCAGAAAACTTTTCTGCTGCAAAGTTTTTTTGCTCCTCTCTACTCATATAAGGAGTTCTTAGCAAAATTTCTTTTGTTACGCCGTTTGCGATAGGTGCGCACATCAATATATCTTTTTTTAATTTATTCTCTAACACTTCAAAATCGGTAGCATTTTTCACAACAAAATCAGATAGGTTATATTTTGGCGTATCTAACCCTTTAAAACGAGCCCCCGTTAGCATGAGCCTACGCGCTATTGGCAATCCTACGCGGGCAACTACAATTGGAGCTATTTGTGCAGGTGCTATCCCAATCATTGTTTCAGTCAGAGAAAATTTGGCATCCTGTTTTACCACGATTAAATCTGAGCAACACATTAAACCAAGACCCCCTGCTATAGCTGCTCCTTCTACGTAGCTTATAATGACTTGTGGCATTGATAAAAGCAAATCGAAAAGGCATCCAATTTCCTTGTTAGCTTCTATAAAAAACTTCTTGCTGTCTAAATTATTCTGATGATTTTTAAAGCTTTTTAAGTCTCCGCCGGAACAATAAAAACCTTCTTTTCCTCTTAAGGTAATCCCTCTAATTGCGCGGTTTGTTTTTGTTTTGTTTAATAAATTTTTCAGGTCGTAAATTAAACCTTCTGATAAGGCATTTCTATTTTCGGGAGAATTAAACCATATAGTTAGCCATCCATTATCAGTCTCGCTAATTATTTTTGAATTTGTGTGTGGTTTCATAATCATCTCATTATACGTAGATTGTCAGCAATTAATTTGGAAACAGATATCTTTTGCATTAAAAGTATTTGTGCAAATCCCTTAGCCTGCGGATCATTTCTTATTGAAGCCATCCCACCTCCATCTAGCACGTCACTTATTAATATATTTATTGAATTCGAGCCAGGCAAATAAAATCGTTCAATAGTGCTTTTTGGTCCTAAAAAATGTTGGAAAATTTCACAGAGTTTTTTTTCTGTAAGAGAGTGCCATATGTATGGTATGTATTCCGGCTTCCGCGCAATTAATCCTATATTAGCTTTGTTTCCTTTGTCTCCCGATCGACCCCAGGCTAGCTTTTTTAATACTATCTCAACTTCAGTTTGTTCTGCCTTTTTTGGAAAAACTCTTTGAAATGCTTTGTTGGTTTTTGCTGGTATTTTATCACTAAATATTTCCTGTTTTGTATCTAGGTCAATTTTAATTTTAACATCACTTTTAAGCGTTAAATAAGAAAACAGTCGAATAATTGGCGAGGGCTTTGCACGTCCTGAGCCTGTAAAGCTTGATAATCCTGGAGGAGTAGCTAAAGATAAACCTGAAATTTCCTTCAAGAATATTTCTATTGCTTGTTTATTTTTATGTTTTGAGGCTATTTTTAATACAACCTCAAGGTTTTCACGATTGTTTCCAAATTGACTTTCCGAACCAAGGATTTCAGTTGAGATAGCTTCAAATTCACCTAAATTAGAATTTGTAATTCTTTTCTTTGTTCTATCGATAGCAGCATCTGCAAATTTTTGAGCTTTTTTTGTTGAGTTTTCGCCGTAAAACGTTAGATAATTTCCCGAGCGATACCCGTCTTTATAAGTCAGACATGTTTTATAACTATTGGGTACCGCATACCCTTTACTTGCTGAAACATGAACTTTGTTTTTATCGACCTGAATGATCTTTACTTCTGAAAAGTCGCATATTACATCAGGCAAGATGTAAGCTTTTGGGTCGCCTATTTCATAAAGCATTTGTTCTGATACAGTCCCTATGTTGATTAACCCCCCTGTGTTATCTGGTTTTGTAATTGTAAAAGAGCCATCTTGATAAATTTCAGCTATAGGATAGCCAATGTTGGAAATATCATCTACTTTCTCCCAGTCTGTAAAGTTACCACCAGTGGCTTGAGGACCACATTCTAAAATATGTCCAGCGAGGGACCCACTAGCAAGAGCATCCAGGTCACTTCTTTTCCAAGAAAACTCATGTATACATGCCGCTAAAGTTACAGCACTATCAACGCATCTTCCTGTTATTATTATATCAGCACCTTCATCCAGTGCTTTTGCTATAGGAAAAGCGCCCAAATAAGCATTGATGCTCATAATATCAGAGTTCATTGGAAAATCAGCCCCACTGAACATATCTTTATTTTTTTTCTTGGAAATTTTACTGAGATTTTCAATTAAATTATCACCACTAATAATAGCCACTTTTAAATTAAGTTTTTTTTCTTTTACGATCTTACGAATTATTCTTCCGCACTCTTCTGGATTTATTCCCCCAGCATTTGATATTACTTTTACTTTGTTTTTTGCTATTTCTTCTATATTTGGTTTGAGGACATGATCTATGAAATCAGTAGCGTAGCCCCGGCTTGCATCCTTTGCTTTTGCTTGGGCCATAATAGACATCGTGATTTCAGCCAAATAATCGTAAACTAAATAATCAAGTTTTTTACATGACAGTAACTGTGGTGTTGCCATAGCACTCTCGCCCCAGTACCCGCTTGCACCACCAATGTGGATTGAACTTTTCACTAAAAGTTTTCCTTAACAGATCTTAATTATTAATTTTGACTACGAATACATAAATTTAACTCTTGAGTCAAATTTATTGTAATGGTAAATTAAGTAATTATATATAAGTTATTTAATAGAATAGAATTTTGTAAGATTTTTAATAATTTAGAGGCGTATTTGTGGATATAATTCAAACTACTTACTTTAATGACCAAAGGCCAGGAACTTCAGGCTTAAGAAGAAAAACTAAAGTTTTTACAAAAAAAAACTATCTTGAAAATTATGTACAATGTTTATTTAACACCATTCCTGAATTAATTGGCGGTACACTTGTATTGGGGGGCGATGGTAGGTATTTTAATAAAGAGGCCATTCAAAAAATAATAGGAATGGCTGCTGCAAATGGTGTTTCAAAAGTTATCTTAGGGCGTGAAGGTCTTCTATCTACTCCGGCCGCATCCTGTGTTATACGGCAATATAAAGCAAATGCAGGTATTATATTATCTGCTAGCCACAATCCAGGTGGTATCGACGGTGATTTTGGGATAAAATTTAATGGACCAAATGGTGCTCCCGTAAGTGAGAAAATAACTAATAAAATTTATAAGCTAACAA
>CAJQGR010000006.1 GCA_905477785.1 uncultured Hellea sp. | reverse complement strand
CAGTCCAATCAAGCTTATGTTCAGCTTGTTGAAGTAACTGGTGGTCAAACAGAAAGTCCACTTTTAGATTATGGATGGGTTGTTGGTCTTGTGATGTCTGTAATGGTTGGTGCAATTATAATAGGCGGAATAAAATCAATAGCTAAGGTTACGGAAAAGCTAGTTCCATTCATGGTTGTTTTGTATATCTTAGGTTCAATTACGGTTCTTTTTATAAATTGGTCTTTGTTACCGAGTGCTGTAGCCGCAATTTTTGAAGGAGCTTTTTCCACACAAGGTGTGGCGGGTGGATTTCTTGGTGCTCTGATTATAGGATTTCAGAGAGCTGTTTTTTCTAATGAAGCTGGTTTAGGATCAGCTGCCATTGCACACTCTGCTGTCAAAACACAATCTCCTATAACAGAGGGTTTTGTAGCATTATTAGAGCCTTTTATTGATACTGTAGTAATTTGTACTCTAACAGGTTTAGTGATTATTACCTGTTTTGACAGTCAGACAATTTTGAATGGTGGATTAAGCGGTATTGAATTAACCTCTTCTGCTTTTGAATCAAGAATATCATGGTCTCCAATTCCATTGGCAATAGCCGCATTCTTATTTGCTTTTTCAACAATGCTGGCTTGGGCTTACTATGGCACTAAAGGCTGGACTTATGTATTCGGAGAAGGGAAAGTCAAAGAAATGACCTTTCATTTCATTTTTTGTACCTTCATAATTATAGGTTCATCAATACAATTAAGTGCCGTTTTAGATTTTGCTGATGCATTAATATTTGTTATGGCAATCCCAAATTTGCTAGGATTGTATATACTAGCTCCTGAGGTAAAGCAGGATCTGAAGAGATATTGGAACGACATGAAAGTTCATGATATAGATTATATTTAAAATTTGATAATTTTTAAATTATAAGAGGTTGTTTTGGTCAAATTATATTCTACTTCAGATCGTTTAGTTCTTAATGACGTTTGGCAAACGATGAAAACAGATGCATTGAAATGTGTGGTTGATGAGCCTGCGCTGTCATCATTTATTCACTCAACTATACTTGATCAAAATACATTTGATATTGCGTTAGTTAACCTTTTATCAGAAAAGTTAGGTGCACCATATTTATCTGCTCTAAATCTACGTAAAGTATTTTCGGACGCGTTACTATTTGACCGAAAAATAATTGAAAGCGCTATTCAAGATTTAGTTGCTGTTAGAGAAAGAGATCCTGCTTGTATATCGTATATCCATGCGTTTATTCACTTCAAGGGCTATATAGCTATACAGGCCTATCGATTTTCGAATGCACTTTTTAGAAGCGGAAGAAAATTGCTCGCCTATCACTTACAGTCTCGTATTTCTGAGATTTTTTCTGTAGATATAAACCCTGCTGCACAAATAGGTAGTGGTATAATGCTTGATCATGCAACTGGGTTTGTTATGGGTGAGACTGCTATTATAGGAAATAATTGTTCGATTTTACAAGGTGTTACTCTTGGCGGCACAGGTAATAATTTGGGAGATAGGCATCCTAAAGTAGGAGATTATGTTTTAATTGGTGCAAATGCATCTGTATTAGGTAATATTAAAATAGGTCAGGGAACAAAAATAGCTGCAGGCTCAGTTGTACTGGATTCTTGTCCCGAAAACTGCACTTTAGCTGGTGTTCCTGCTAAAATATTGAATGGCATAACATCTCAAAAACCTTCAAACACTATGGTGCAAAATATTAATTATGAAGTATAGAAACTAAAAAATGGAGCAAGTAATGAGTCCCGAACAAATAAATAAAATCAAAGAATACTTATCTAAAAGATTTTCAACTGAATCTGTTTTAATAAAGTCTCGGAAAGTCACTGATAGTGTTGAGGTTTATTTAGATGATGAAATCCTGGGAATACTTTATATTGATGATGAAGATAAAAATGATATTTCATATGATTTGAATATTTCAATACTTCAACAAGATTTAGACGAGCTGTAACCTTGGCCATATATTCATTAGATGGTGTTGAGCCAAAGATTGCAAATAATACCTTTATAGCACCAAGTGCACAAATTATAGGAAATGTTAAAATGGCCGAGCACAGCTCTGTTTGGTTTGGTGCGGTTCTTAGAGGCGATAATGATCTAATAGAAGTTGGAGCTAGAGCTAATATCCAGGATAATTCTGTATTGCATACTGATCCAGGAATTCCTTTATTAGTAGGAAAAGGAGTTATTGTGGGCCATCGAGTTATGCTTCATGGCTGTAAAATTGGTGACAATTCATTAATTGGAATTGGTGCAACGGTACTTAATAGAGCTGAGATTGGAAAAAACTGTATCATTGGAGCACATACATTAATAACTGAAGGAAAAAAAATTCCTGATGGCTCATTGGTTATAGGTTCGCCGGGAAGAATTATTAAAACACTTACTGAACAACATTTTCAAATGTTACGAATGAATTCTGAAGTTTACGTAGCTAATGCTAAAAGATTCAATCAAAATTTATGTGAAATATAATATTATTAATTAATCCAATTAGTTATATTTAAATGGAAAATAAATGAAGGACTCTGAACCATTCTTTAACGTTTTTGAAAAAACACCACTATTTTTGGTGGGATTATTTATACTGATACATATCTCAACTCTGTTAACCAGTATACCAATGGATCATGGTGTTCTTAAACCTTTATATCAAACCGATATGGAAGTAAAATCTCATATTTTTCGTTTATTTTTTCACGGTTTCTTACACGCTAATTGGGGACATTTAGCGATAAATTCTGGATTTATTATAGTTTTTGGCACTGCCATTTCCCAAAGAAATAGTCTGATTTTAAAACATAATTCTAATGTTTTAAGTGTATCGGTATTTTTCTGGATAATCTTTCTATCCGGTGTGATTTCTGGAGGGATTTCTCAATGGATATGGTGGTATTTTACTGATTCTTATTATTATTCCACCGGTGCTATAGGTGCTTCGGCTGGAGCAGCTGCATTATTTTCTTCTGGTGCATTGTTTCTTGGTGGTAAAAAAAAGGTGTATGAGTACGGATTGGCTTGGACTGTGTTGAATTGTGTTATAGGTTTAATTGATAATTTTTTATATCTAAATATAGCTTGGCCGGCTCATATAGGTGGTTATTGGGCTGGTGCGATTATTATAGTATATATTCAAAAAAAAACTGATATCTAGTAATTTTTTGTTATTAATTTTATAGTATATTTTTATCTAATTGCTCAAGAAATTTGAGCATATTTTATTTAAGAGGATTTATGACTTTTGCTTTAACTTTTCCTGGTCAAGGAAGCCAAAAAATTGGTATGGGAGAAAGTCTTGCTGCGAATTTTTCTGCTTGTAGAGAGGTGTTTGAGGAAGTCGATGATGCGTTATCTCAAAACTTATCTAAATTGATGTGGCATGGTGAAATCAATGATTTAACTTTAACAGCTAATGCTCAACCCGCTTTGATGGCTTGCGGTATCGCAGCGATAAGAGCACTTGAAACGGAATGTGGTTTTAGTGTTTCAGATTCAAAATATGTAGCTGGTCATTCCTTGGGCGAATATACTGCACTATGTGCAGCTGGATCAATTTCTTTAAGAGATACTGCTTTATTACTAAGAGCGCGGGGAAATGCAATGCAGGCTGCTGTTTCTCCAGGGTTAGGAGCTATGGCTGCTCTTCTTGGTGCAAGTATTAATGATGCAGAGACCGTAATTTCGAAAACTCAAGGTCAAGGTATTTGTCAAATTGCTAATGATAATGCAGTGGGTCAGATTGTTATATCAGGTGATTATAAAGCTGTTGAAAAAGCTTGTTCGGAAGCAGCTCTAATTGGTATAAAAAAAGCAATAATGTTGAATGTTTCGGCCCCATTTCATTCAAGTTTAATGTCTCCTGCGGCAGAAGAAATGTCTAATGCCCTTTCATCTGTGGAATTCATGAAGCCTCTAACCCCAGTCGTTAGTAATGTTAAGGCGAAAGCAATAATTGATCCGAAAATTTTGAAGAATGATTTAATATTACAAGTAACTGATCGTGTTCGATGGCGAGAGTCAGTTTTATTTATGTATGATAATGGAATTGAAAAATTTATAGAACCAGGTTGTGGTAAGGTATTAACAGTAATGTTGAGACGTATAGTAAAGGGTCTTGATGGAATTTCTATAGATACAGCAGAAAGCTTAGACACTTTCAGTAAGAAATTTAAAGGATAATTATGTTTAATTTACATGGAAAACGCGTTCTGGTTACAGGAGCGACCGGCGGATTGGGAAGCGAAATAGCGAGACTTTTTCACTCTCGAGGAGCTTTAGTTGCTTTGTCTGGTACAAGGATAGAAAAACTTAATGCTCTTGCGAAGGAATTAGGTGAACGATCGTATGTTATTGAATGTAATTTATCAGATGGAGAGGCTGTTGATAAATTGCCTGGAGAGGTAAATACCCTTCTTGGCGGGGCCATTGATATACTTATTGCTAATGCTGGTATAACGCGTGACGGCCTTTTAATGCGGATGAAACAAGCAGACTGGGACTTAGTTCAGAAAGTAAATCTTGAATCATATTTTCGCCTATCAAAGGCATGTTTGAGATCTATGATGAAAAGTCGCTATGGACGAATAATTGGTATTACTTCAATTGTTGGAGTAACAGGAAATCCTGGGCAAACTAATTATGCCGCTTCTAAGGCTGGAATGATTGGTTTTTCCAAGTCATTAGCGCAGGAGGTTGCCTCAAGAGGTATTACCGTTAACTGCATTGCTCCAGGCTTTATTGCATCTCCAATGACCGATGAATTAAATGAGGCTCAAAAGAGTACTATTTTGTCGAAGATACCAGCTGGTGATTTGGGTACTAGCTCTGATATTGCTAATGCAGCACTTTATTTGGCCTCTGATGAAGCAAATTATGTTACAGGACAAACGCTTCATATCAATGGTGGTATGACTATGATTTAATTTATTTATTTATAGATTTTTGGAAAAAATTATTAAATATTTAAGTTTGTTTTGTAAAAAAAGCTTGTTTTTAAAGTATTTCACTCTAATTACGCAAGGAAATCGCTAGTATTCTAGCTTTATAAAAGGAAATATTATGTCTGACGTACTTTCACGTGTTACTAAAATGGTTGTAGAGCATCTTGATGTTGAAGAAGATAAAGTTGTAGGGAATGCTCACTTTATTGATGATCTAGGTGCAGATAGTTTAGATAACGTCGAGCTTGTCATGGCTTTTGAAGAGGAGTTTGACATAGAAATTCCTGATGATGCTGCTGAGCATATTCAAACAGTTGGTGATGCAGTTAAATTTATCTCTGAAAAAATTGGTTAATAACTAATATCCTTATGACAGCCAAAACTAATCGGCGTGTTGTTGTAACTGGTATGGGCTTGGTAACTCCTGTTGGTTGCGGCATTGAAAATGCGTGGAAAAACATACTTAATGGGCAGTCTGGCGCGTCTTCTATTACTCATTTTGATGTTAGCGATTTAGCTTGTAAAATAGCAGCAGTTATCCCTAGAGTGGATGGTCGTGCAGGTGGACATCCTGATATGAAAGGGGTTTTTGATCCAGAAAAAGTCATGAGTATCAGAGACTCCAAGCGAATGGATGACTTTATTGTTTACGCCATTGCTGCATCAGATGAAGCGTTGGCTGATGCAGGATGGAAGCCAGATGAATCACAAATTAATGACTTAGAACGCACTGGAGTTATGTTTGGCTCAGGGATTGGTGGGCTTCAAACAACCTACAACGCATCTATAACCTTACATGAGCGGGGACCTAGAAGACTGAGTCCTTTTGTTATACCGGGCATGTTAATAAATTTGACTTCAGGTCAAATTTCTATTCGTAACGGGTTTAAAGGTCCAAATCATTCTGTTGTAACTGCATGTGCTACAGGAACTCATGCTATTGGAGATGCTTCAAGATTGATAGCTAACGGTGACGCAGATGTTATGGTAGCTGGTGGTTCTGAGGCTGCGATAAACCGACTTGGTATTGCCTGTTTTGTAGCTTGTCGTGCAATGACCACTGGATTTAATGATACTCCTGAAAAAGCTTCAAGGCCCTACGATAAAGAACGTGATGGATTTTTGATGGGTGAGGGCGCAGGAGCTCTTGTGCTTGAAGAGTATGAACATGCAGTAAAAAGAGGTGCAAAAATTTACGCTGAAGTTTCTGGTTATGGTCTATCTGCAGATGCATATCATATAACTAGTCCTTCTCCGGATGGCGATGGTGGTTATCGAGCCATGAAAGCAGCTTTTGAAGACTCTAACTTAAATATTTCTGATATTTGTTATGTAAATGCACACGGCACATCAACACCTATGGGTGATGAAATTGAGGTAAGATCTGTAGAACGTTTATTAGGCAAACATGCAAAAAACGTTAAGATGTCGTCAACCAAGTCAAGTACAGGGCACCTTTTGGGTGCGGCAGGCGCTGTAGAAGCAATTTTTTCTATATTGGCATTAAGAGATCAGATTGCTCCCCCTACATTAAATTTATATAATCAATCATTAGAAACGATCTTAGATTTAGTGCCTTTAAAATCTAAACCTATCTATGGAAAAGCGGTTATGTCTAATAGTTTCGGTTTTGGTGGTACAAATGCTAGTGTTATTTTTTCAGCTGTAACTGAAAAGTAATTATATTAATATTTCTAAAAGATAGGTACATTTTGGAATATGCCTAAAAAAAATAAATTCTTTCTTATTTTAATAGCTCTAACTGCCTTTTTTACTATTATTTCTGCACTTTTAACCGGTATTTATGCATATATTAACTACCAATATGAGGTTAAACCGAATGTTATTGAAAGTGAGTTTTCATTTAAAGTTAATCAGGGAAGTAGTTTGTCAGAGATTTCTCAAAATTTAGAAAAAGAAAACATAATTAAAAGCTCTCAAATATTTAAGCTAGTAACTAAACTAAGAGGTAATGAGTCTAAATTTAAAGCTGGAGAATTTTTATTGATGAAGTCATATTCAATGGCAGATATATATAATGAACTCTCTAGTGGTAAAGAAGTTTTATATCCTTTTACAATAGCGGAAGGCCTTACATCTGATCAAATAGTAAGAGTCATTAACACTAATAAATTATTTGATGAAAATTTAGCAGTATCTCCTGATGAGGGCACTCTGTTGCCAGAAACATATATGATTCCAAAAGGCATGAAGGCCTCAATGTTACTGAAGAAAATGCAAAATGCTCAAATTGACTTAATTGATAGTTTATGGCCTGCAAGGCAAAAGGACTTACCTATAAGCTCTAAAGAGGAGGCTATAATTCTTGCTTCAATAGTTGAAAAAGAAACTGCACATAACAGTGAAAGAGACATTATTGCCGGTGTTTTTATTAACCGGTTACGTTTGGGAATGCGATTGCAGACAGATCCAACTATTATTTATGGAATCTCTAAAGGTGAACCCTTATATAACTCTAAAGGTGAAAGACGTACTCTTTATAAGTCTGAAATATATAAGAAAACTCCATGGAATACATATCAAATAGATGGCTTGCCACCTACACCAATTTGCAATCCAGGAGAAGCATCGATACGAGCCGTTTTAAATCCAAGAAATACAAAATTTTTATTTTTTGTTGCTGATGGAACTGGAGGCCATGCTTTCGCAAAAACAAATGAAGAGCATATTGCAAATGTCAATAAATGGAGAAAAATTGAACGTTCTATTCAAAGGTCTCAACGTAAGAAATAATAGGTAATTATTTCACATGTATTGTAATAATTAATATAATATACAGGGTTGACGACGAAGCTGTACAAAGCGAAAGTCAAAACAAATTGTTATTAAATATTAGTAGATATAAAATGGTAAAGTCTTCAATTCAGGAAATGAAATTAAATAGAAGAGGAATAATGGTTGTCCTCTCATCACCTTCTGGTGCTGGTAAAACCACTTTAACTAAAAAAGTTTTAAATAGCAGTAACAATATATTGATGTCCGTTTCCGCTACAACGAGACAACCGAGGCCTGGCGAAGTGGATGGGAAAGATTATATTTTTCTTTCAAAAAGTAAATTTTCTGAAATGATAGATAATGATGAATTTCTTGAATATGCGAAAGTTTTCGATAATTTCTATGGTACCCCTCGGGCACCTGTTGAAGATGCCTTAGCCAAAGGTTTTGATATTGTATTTGATATAGATTGGCAAGGAGCGCAGCAACTTACTCAAGCAGCAGCTAATGATTTGGTAAAAATATTTATCTTACCACCTAATATGAGAGAACTCGAAAATCGATTAAGGTCAAGAGCTCAAGACAGTGATGATGTCATAGCAAGGCGTATGTCAAAATCAGAAAATGAAATTAGTCATTGGGCAGAATATGATTATATAATTATTAACGAAGACATTTCTGAGGCAATCGAAGAATTAACAACTATAGTAAACGCAGAGCGTATGAAAAGACCTCGTCAGCCATGGCTGGGTAGTTTCGTTAAAAAACTAGTTACGGGTGGTTAGTTTTTTCTTTCAGGGCTATAACTAAATTTTGAAAATCTATTATTGATAAGTTTTCTGGCCTTAACTCTGGATTTATTTTAGCAAGTTCGCACCATTTTAAAGGTGTTGTACCATACTTTTTTGCTATACTTTTTAGTGAACCCCTTAACATTTTTCTTCTTTGACTAAAGGTTGCCATTGTTACTTCCCCTAAGGCTTTCAGATGTGGAAATCTTTTCTCTATTGGTAAGGGATCAAAAACTACTACTGCACTATCAATTTTAGGTGGAGGCGTAAATGCGATTGCAGGAACATTAAATGCAATTCGTGCATCGCAGACACTCTGAGTGAGTATTGCTAATCTACCGTATGCTTTATCGTTTGGATTAGCTGTTATCCTTTGTGCTACTTCTTTTTGAAACATAAGAACTGCCTTGCTCCAGAACAGAGGTTCTGCTGATAGCCAATTTATTAATAATTTAGTTCCTATATTATAAGGTAAATTTGAAACCAATTTTATATTTTTTTTTGTTGATTTTGCTAAGTCCACTTTTAATGCATTGCCGTGAATGACTTTAAGTTGATTGTATGATTTAGCTAATTCATTTAATGGGTCAATAAAACGATCATCCATTTCGATAACAGTGAGCGATGCATGATTTTTTAGAAGAGATCTTGTAAGACCTCCTGGCCCTGGACCAACTTCTATAGTTTTACACTCATTCAGCGGTAGAGCCAGTCGTGCGATTTTATCTGTTATATTCATGTCTAGTAAAAAGTGCTGACCAAGAGACTTATTGGCTCTTAATTTATAAATTTCTATAGTTTTTTCTAGGCTGGGCAGGCTTTCAAGCATTATTCAAGGCTCTGTTATCTGATATCATTCTCGCAGCTTTTATGGCTGCTATAAGGCTATCCGGCCGCGCTATATTTTTCCCTGCGATGTTAAATGCCGTACCATGATCGGGAGAGGTTCTAATTATAGGTAAACCAAGGGTTATATTTACTCCGCCATGAAAATCTAATGTTTTTACGGGTATTAAGCCTTGATCATGATACATAGCAATCGCAGCATCATACATACTTCTGGATTCTTCATGAAATAATGTATCAGCGGGTAATGCGTCGCTAATATTTATTCCTTCTGTTCTGAGGATTTTTGCAGCGGGATTAATAATATTTATTTCTTCTTGACCTAATTGTCCATTTTCCCCTGCATGTGGGTTTAATCCAGCCAATGCGATACGAGGGTATTTTATACCAAAATCATTTATAAGAGCTTCATTAATAACTCTAGCTTTTTTTATTATATCTTTTTTTGTAATTAATAGTGCTGCTTCCCTTAAAGGAACGTGCACAGTTATAAGTGCTATTTTTAGACCTCCACCAGAAAGCATCATAACAGGGCCACGTGAGTAGGGCATATGTAACTCCTTCGTGAGTTCACCTAAAAACTCAGTGTGGCCAGGAAAATTAAACCCTGATTTATAAAGAACTTCTTTAGAGATTGGATTAGTTACTAAACCATCGGCTTTACCTTTTGTACATATATCAACACCAAGTTTAATTGATCTTATTATGCTTGAGGAGTGTATAGAATTTGGAAGTCCTTTTTGGGAAATCTTTCCATCAATTGGTATTATAGGTAGACTGTTATGGAATACATTATGTGCTTCAAAAGGTTTGGTTATTAATTTAACTTCAGTATAGCAATAATCAAAAACTTCTGGTTGGGCTATAACTGCAAAGCAATATTCTTTCTGATTATTTAAAGCCTTCCAGGCCTTATAAGTTATTTCTGGTGCTATTCCGCAAGGGTCGCCCATTGTTAATAATAATAGTTTTTTAGCCACCAGCTAGCGGACTACAATTGTTGCTTGCCGCCGAAGGTCTCTAAGGTGCCTTTTTGAAGCTTGCGCAAGCTGCTGGTCCATTAGTCTATCTTCTATTTCTTCTCTTGTGGGGATATCTGATCCAGTAATCTCTTTCGAGCATACCATGATTGATACAGCACCTGTGGGAAGTTCTATCGGTAATCCAAGGGTATTAATTTCTGTATTTTCGATGACTGTTAATATTTCTTCAGTAAGTTCGCTGGCTTTCATTTCCCCCATATCAACTTGCTTTACTTCTTTTGTATTTTTAAGGTCGCTTTTCAAAGTATCACATGAGTTTAAGGTTTTACTAAGCTCTATTAATTGTGTTTTTGAAGTATTTATATCCTCGTTATCGATCCTGACTTGTTTGAGTTTATAAAGGGTATCCGCTATTGATATTTTTTTACCTATAAGAGCAACAACATATACACCTCCAGGCACTGTGATAGGTGTAGAAACACTGCCTTCCTCCATTGTTTTAATGGTTCTGTCAATTTCTGGTCTTAACTCTCCTTCAGCTACCCATCCCACATCTCCTCCGTTAGCTGAGGTTGGAGAACTGGAAAACTGCTGTGCTAGTAAAGGAAAGGGTGCTCCTTCATTTATTTGTTCAATCATTGCTTCTGCTCCTTGCATGGCACCAGGCATACCCCCAATTTCTGGTGTTGCTTCGATAAATATTTCTGCAACTCTATAGTTCGGTTTTGAGGCATTAGCAGTTAATCTTTTTAGTGTTTCATTGATTTGTGCATCTGAAATTCTTACACGCGAGCCATACAGACCATTTATGATTCTTTGCCATGCAATTTCTGACCTTACTTGATCTCGTAGAGTTTCTATCGATACACCAACTTCAGCTAAACGACCTACAATTTCATTTGGATCAATACCATTCCGTCCTATTAATCGAGCAACAGATTGATTTATTTCCTCATCTGAAATTGATTGATCATATTTATCGGACTCTTGAAGTTGTATGTGCTCATCAACTAAATTTCTGAGAGCTTGTTGCTGAGCCCGTGAAATACTTTCTTCATCACGTTTTACACCTGTAGTAGCTATCATAAATAATGTTCTCTGTCTGAGATCATGTGTTGTCACGATATCATTATTTACAACTGCGGCTATGCCATGACCAGACTGCCCGAAACTATTTGTTGTTAACATTAGCATCATGGATAATAGAGTATATATTTTTTTTAACATAATTTATTTTCTTAAGTTTAAACTAACACTTTGATTATATTTTACTCTTATAACAAATAACCAGTTCTTATGTATATTAAATTAGAATGCCATATAAGCAAATTAATAATTAACCATCTTCAATTAACGAAAGATAAATGGTGCCGAATAATAGCGTAAAAATTGGAATAGACCACGTTGCAAAAGTGACAGGAATAGTTTCCGATTTTGCAAGTGAAATCATTAAATTATTTGAAAAGTATATTACAAAACCTAAAACAGATCCAAAAATTATCAGTTTTGTTGTGTTTCCTTCTCTATCATGATTCATTGTTACACATGCTGCTAAAAGAGTCATTGCAATTAGCATCATAGGTAGAGATAGTAATTTGTTAAAATAAATATTTAATGAAACTGTTGAAAATCCATCACTTTTTCGTTTACTGATTTCTTTCATTATTTTCCAAAACGAAGGTAAGCTTTGCTTTCCAATTGAATTTATCAAATCAACTTCAGTTACGTTTGTCGGAAAAGACATAATGTCTTTTTGTTTATTTAGTCCACTTGTGTTAATTTCCGTAACATCATGAAGTTGCCAATAACCAGACTTTAATAAAACTGCCTTAGATGCATCAATGCGATTTGTAAACTTCAACTCATTAAGAGTAGTAATATCAAATATGAAATAGGTCACATCAAAGATTGTTTTTGTTGCTTCATTGTATTCTTCAGCATGGATTATAATTTTATTTGTCTGAGAGCCTTCTCTTAACCAGATATCTGTTATTTCAGATTTTGAACTTAGTTTATTCATAAGATTGTTGTGAGTTGATAATGTGAATGACGCCAAAGGGTTTAGTAATGTTGACCAAATTAGGCCAAATAATGCTGTGATAACAATTATTGGGGATAAAAACTTCCATACAGAAAGTCCCGCTGACCTTAAAACTATTAATTCATTTTTCTGGTTTAAATTATTTAGTGTTCCCATAACTCCAAAAAGAACAATAAATGGTATAGTTTCTTCTAATAATTGAGGAGCGCGAAGTAATGTAAAAATAAATATTGTACCTGATGAAATATTTTCACTTGTACTAATATTTCTAGTTCCCTCTACATAATCAACTAAAATAATTAAACTTGAAATTACCGTAAACGAAATAAACAGCCCTAGGAGTGATTTCTTTATTAAGTAACGATTTAATGTGGAGTCTATCATTTAGAACCCAACTTATGATTCATATTATTTTTTGGTTTGATATATGGGTGTTTGGAAAATATATAAATAATGCATAAGAAACAAATCATTATTGGTAATGCGTATTGCAAAATATTAAGGTTTGAATTGTTTTCCGAAATGGATTTAATAAAAAAATCGGTTAACTTTATTGAAAATCCTAATGCTCCACAAAGTAATATTTTAAACTTATATCCCATTCTTTGGTGGTTGCTTTTGATTATTGTACAGATTGCTAGTAGAGCTAGAGCTAAATTATAAATAGGTGATGCCAAGCGATTATTGCCTTCTGATAAATATTTTTTTCTTCTCTTTTTGTTGATGTAATAACGAGAATTTGGTTTGAGCAGTTGATGGAGATAGAGGTCTGAGGGTTTTTTTATAAATGTTGCATCTAGCGACTTTATTTCAGATAAGTTCAACTGATAGTCATCGAATTGAACTATATTGAATTCTCCATTTGACAATAAACTTTGTGCACTTCCCGATTTAAGAGTGAGTTTAGAAAATTCATTGTTTTTAGAGATGAATGCTTTTTCCGCTATATATGTTATAGTTTTGGTTCTATCTCTTGCATCATTAATTAGTATATCTTTGATAATTCCGTCTGCGCCTATATCGCCTGCATACATTGTAAATCCTTTAACGGGCTTTATAAACTCTCCAGATGAAACCATTTTTGAAGCTATATCTGTTCGAGCTTTGAAAACTTCTTTTCGCATTTCGCTAAACGCTAAAGGTTGAACTAATAAATTGATTAGTAGGTGCATCATAACTGCTAAAATACTAACTCTTATAATGGGATTGGATATTTCCCATGTACTCATACCAGAGGCTTTTGCTACTATAAGTTCTCCATCGATTGCGATACGGTTTAAAGAATAAAGTATAGATAAAAATAAAGATATGGGCATTATAATGGCTATTAATTTTGGCATTGCCAATAAAGTCAGATAAAAAAAAGTAAGCGCTGATTGGTTGTTTTCAGCTATCAAATCAATTGTTTGTAAGCTTTGTGTCAGTACCGCTAGGGTAGTGAGTGCTAATAGCGAGAATATGAACGGATATAGTACTTGCCGGCTGATATATTTTTGTACAAGCATCATTTACTTAATTTTTAACAACCTAATTATAGACATTCATAAAATCTTCTATTACGAAGTCGACTGATTTACCATATTATAAAATCTAAATATTGCTATCTATTAAATACTTTTTAAGGAAACTCCAATGCGCATTAAATTTGTTCAATCCATGGAATTATCATCAGAATGTTCAGTTGTACCCGTGCAAAAATCTCTAAAAATTATGGGTAGCTCTAAAAATCATATAAATTCATTAGGCAAGTATTTTAAAAATGCATCAAAAGCTGCTTTTTTCAATGGAGAAAAAAACACACATTTTAGTATTTATGCTCTTGAGGGTGCAAATATAAACCATTTATTTGCTTTTGGTGTTGGTGACTTAAGTGATTTTGATGCTGAGTTATTCGGAGCAAATATTTGTAAGAAGTTGATGATGAAGGAAAAGTCCATTACCCTTCATTTAGACGGGTTGGATTTATCACCGGACTCAATTGCTCGGGTGGTGGTAGGGATGCGTTTAGCCTCATATAAATTCGATAAATATAAGACTAAATTGGCCGATAACACAAAAATCAAACTAAATGCTATAACTATTGCCTGCGATGAGCCTAAGCTCTCGAAAGCATCATATAATGCTTATCACGGACCAGTTTGTGATGGCACAATCAAAGCACGGGACTTAGTTAATGAGCCACCAAATGTAATATATCCAAAAGCTTATGCGTCTGAAATCAAAAAATTAGAGAAGTACGGCCTAAAAGTCGAAATTTTAGGTGAAAAGAAAATGAAATCTTTAGGTATGAATTCTCTTCTTTGTGTAGGCCAAGGATCAGCAAGAGAATCGCAAATGGTTATTATACGCTGGAATGGAGCAAAAAAAGGTGAGCAGCCTATATGCATTATTGGGAAAGGTGTTACATTTGATACCGGAGGTATTTCCCTCAAGCCCGGTGCTAATATGTGGGATATGAAGGGCGACATGGGTGGATCGGCTGCAGTAGTTGGTGCAATGATTGGATTGGCTGGTAGAAAAGCTAAAGTAAATGTTGTAGGTATAGTAGGGCTTGTTGAAAATATGCCTGATGGAAATTCAGTTCTACCCGGAGATATAATAACATCTATGTCAGGAAAAACTATTGAAGTTCAAAATACTGATGCAGAGGGTCGCCTAGTTCTTGCCGACTGTCTTCACTATGCTTCAGAAAAAATAAAACCAAAGTCAATGATTAATTTAGCAACTTTAACCGGTGCAATTCTTGTCGCACTCGGCACTGAAAAGGCTGGAGTTTTTTCCAATAATGATGAATTAGCCGGTCAAATAAAGGATGCATCTGAAACAACAAAAGAGTATACTTGGCGACTACCATTAGGCAAAGAATATGATCGCCTATTAGATACGCCAAATGCCGATATGAAAAATATTGGTGGACGTTTAGCAGGCTCAATAACTGCAGCACAGTTTTTACAAAGGTTTGTTGGAAAGGATATTCCTTGGGCACACATAGATGTAGCAGGAACTGCAATGAAACCTTCCAATCGTCATGACCCTCGTGAAACAACTTTCGGTACAGGTTTTGGCGCCAGATTGTTAAATAGATGGATTGCTGACAATTTTGAGCATTAATGGAATATTCTTTTTATCATCATGAAGCATCTACTATTGAGTCTACTCTGCCTCAGTTATTGGAAAAATCTATAAAAAAAAACTGGAGAGCTTTAGTAAAAACTCAAATAGATTATTTGCCTGAATTGGATGATTTTCTTTGGAGTTTTAAGACGGATAGCTTCTTGCCGCACGGTCGTGATGATCAACCAAAAATGGAACATCATCCTATTGTCATAAGCTCATCGGCAAAGACTGCAGATAACTTTCAAATAGTGTTTCTACTAAAGGGTTCTTATGTTGATAATTTGAATGATGTTGAGCGTTGTGTAATATTTATTGATGGTCGCTCAGAGGAAAGTATTCGTAATGAAAGAAATAGATGGCAAAAATTGAAGGGTAAAGGAGCAAAGTTAAATTATTACCAGCAAAATGCAAATGGTGAATGGATAAAAAAAGATTAGTTTGATGACCTACGATAAACAGACCAAATATGAAAACCTTACTAAAGAAATCAATGCAGTACTTAAGAACGAAACTAATATGATTGCTAGATATTCCACTGTTGTTTGTTTGCTTAGCAGGGAATTTGATTATTTTTATTGGACTGGATTTTATTTAATAGATCAAAAGAAACTTAATGAACTCGTGATAGGGCCATATCAAGGAACTCTAGGATGTTTAAGGATACCATTTGGTAAAGGTGTTTGTGGATTAAGTGCAGAGCTAAAAAAAACATTAATAATCAGTGATGTACATAACTTTACTAATCATATATCTTGCGATGTAAATTCTAAGTCAGAAATAGTTGTTCCTGTTTTTGATAAAAATAGAAACTTAATAGCTGTTCTAGATGTTGATTCATCTAAACTCGATGCATTTGATGAGGTTGATAAGTCTGGTTTAGAGCATATTTGTAGTTTACTAGTATTTTAGTACTATTCGATAATAATTAATTACATTTTAGTGTTTTTTCTATTTCCCTTAATGCTTCAAGCGGTGTAGTTTTAAAAATTACTTTTTCTAGAAAATCTTCTGGAATGAATTTTTCCTTTGCCATGTCATTTAATAGCTTTAAAATAGGACTCCAGTAATTTGTATTATCTAAGAATACAATTGGTTTGTTGTGAAGATTTAATCTGCTCCAAGATAATATTTCTACAGCTTCTTCTAAAGTTCCAATTCCCCCTGGAAGTACAATAAAAGCATCAGATTCATTATACATCATCATTTTACGTTCATGCATATCATTTACTATAATATGATTAACTGAACTTAAGGTTCTCTCTATGTTGGAAAGAAATTTGGGCATAATACCTAATACATCCCCCCCCGCTTTGTGGGACGCAGAAGCTACAGCTCCCATGAGACCTAATCCACCGCCACCATAGATAAGTTTATAACCTTTTTGTGCGAGTATCTCACCCAGAGCATGAGCAAGTTTTATATAATTTAAATTTCGACCTTTGCTTGATCCACAAAATACACATATAGAGAACATAATAATTAATATCTATTAGAGTTTTATTATCTAATTTTATTTATACATGGCATTTGATACATATAAAGGATCTAAACATATGAAATTGAATCTTTTTTGGATTGTATCATTTTGTTTGGGTATTTTATTGCTCATATTTACAGTTGTAGCATCAATAAATTTTTTTCAAAAAAACAATAGTTTATCTGAAAATACAATTAGTAACAATGACTATAATATTGATACGGGTATAACTCCTATTAATTTTAGAAACGTGATCGTATCCAATAGCGATAAAGATAACGGAATTATAAAAATCATAGGCTCTAGTGAGCCTGCTAGACTAATAGTTCTATTAAATAATAATGAGCGTCTTAAACAGATCGAATCAAATTCTGAAGGAATTTGGGAGGTTGAGGTTCCTTTGGATAGTATAAATATTATGGCAATTGAAATGGTTATGTTTTATGATAATGAAACATCTATACGTGGTGATGAAACATTATATAGTGTGCCCCCGCCAATAAAAAACATAGAAATCAATAATTTAAATAAAATAGAGGATCTAAAAAATATAGGTTCTTTTGAACTTAATACACTTGTAATGCTGACTGCCCCTGGCGGACCAAGTCGAATAATTCAAAGTCCATTTAAACAGAAATTAAGTGATGGTCCATTAGCAATGGGTGCTCTTGATTATGACGATAGTGGCGGAGTAATATTTTCAGGTTCAACCAAAGAAGCAGGCCTTGTAAAAGTCTATGCGGGCGAAATACTAGTCGGAGAAACCCGAGTGGAAGCAGGGGGGCGTTGGAATTTTATTGCCGGTAACTTATTGCCCATAGGGACATATTTCATATCAGCAGAATTAGTCAAAGATGAAGCTGTTGAAGCACGAATAAGTGTTCCTTTTGAACGTATGGCGCCTACACTTAAAAAAGAACAAGCTAGTTCCCCTAGTGTAATTCATGGTTTACAAAGCTGGCAATTAAGCAGGCCTCTTTTAGGTGGAGGTATTCAACATACTGTAATTTTTTCCCCTAAATTGGAAGTTGAGGAGGTTGTACCTTTTATTAATGTTACTGAATAACCTTTTTTCTTTTGGAAAGAAAGATTGGTAAGTATTTAAGTATACGTTTTTTTAAAACAGTCGGCATTGCCAGCATCACTGGTGTTATAATAAGAGTCAAAATAGTTGCAAAACCCAAACCTGTTGATAATACATAAGATATAGGAGCCCATATATCTGAAACACTTGAACCTAAAGTAGAAAATTCACCGGTAAAAATATTTGCCCTCCAACCCAAAACCAAGGGCATAAGACCCACAATTGTAGTAGTTGTCGTTAAAATAACTGGTCTTAACCTTTGGGCTGCTGTACGAATTGCTGCTTCTTCACTATCAAAACCTGTCGCTTTCAGTCTTTGATATGTATCTATGAGAACAATATTATTATTAACAACTATACCTGCTAAGGCTATAACACCTGTTAAAACAAGAATCATAGATATGTAGCTATAAAATGTGAGTCCAGCCATAACTCCAATTATAGACATTATAACAGCAGAAAGTGTCAGAAAGACATGATAAAAACTATTAAACTGCAATAAAAGAATAACGGCCATCATTAATAAAATTGATATGAAGGCAACAATTGCAAACTGTCCAGCTTCAGAATTTTCTTCTGCTTGTCCTAAAAATTTAATATTTGTACCTGATGGAATATTAGTTTCTTCAATCCAGTTTCGCATTAACTCTACCTGTTTGTTGGTTGCGTAACCTTTTTGAGTATTGCCTTGAACTACATAGAATGGTGAGAGATCTCTTCTCTGGATTTTATCTTCACGTTTCTTTGGAATACGTTTGACTACATTCGATATTGGTATGGCTCCTTGAGGAGTTTGAATTCTTAAGGAGTCCAGTTGAGTTATATCACGAGATTTTTTTGGATACCTCAATCGAATATCAACCTCTTCATCTACATTAAACGGACGATATCTTCCTATCAGAGTACCTTCGGTAATAAACTGAAGTGAATTGCCAATTTTTGATATATCGAGACCAAGCCTACCAGCTTCTTCTCTGTCAACTTGCATTGACCAGTCTACTCCAGGAAGAGGTAGAGTATCTTCTGTATCGTAAACGCCTTCAATTGAAGCAAGCTTTTCATGAATTAGTGAAGTGAGTTCTTTTAACGAATCTCTATCAGAGGATGATATTTGAATACCTATATCTTTGTCTATAGGTGGTCCTTGGCTTATAGCAGTAATTTCAGTTAGAACGCCTGGTATATTTGAACTAGCTATTTCGAGATCTTTTATTATTTCTCTAACTGTTCTATTCCGGTCGGAAAATGGAATTAGTTCTGTGTATATTCGAACTGTTGCATCAATTGGAACATTATCGGGACTGTTCATAGCCGCTTCTCCTCCTTGGCCAGCTGCACCAGGACCCACAACGGTGTAAATAGATTCCACCCCATCTATTTTTGCTATTCTATCTTCGAGTAGTTTAGCAATATTCATGCTTTGCTCCGGCGTCCCATTACCTCTCGTTCTTGCTAGTACAAAGATTTGATCACTAGGTGTCTGTGTGAAAAACTCTATTGGTTTTGGCGGAGGTCCCTCTATACTTGAGTTAAAAATATGAAATATAAAAATTCCTAAAAAAAACATACAAGCTATTACTATCAGAGGATATTGTATAAGTTTTTTAATAAAGGCTACATAAAGTCCAGTAAAACCAGTTAGTTTTGATGGGTCTCCATCTTTTCCTGCGAGTAAAGCCGCGTTAGATTTTTCATTATTTTTAGGTTTTAATCCTATTATAGCGCCTAACGTAGGTAGGAATACTAAAGCCATTAACATTGAAGCAGTTAGAACATAAATCATTGTTAATGGCATGTAAGACATAAATTTTCCTGTTATAGTCTCCCAGAAAAGAAGGGGAACGAATGCTACAAGAGTTGTTGCAGTAGATGAGACTATAGGCCAAAACATTCTTTCACCTGCCATTTGGAAAGCTTCACTGCGCGTTAGGCCTTCATCCATTTTTCTATCGGCGTACTCTACTATTACTATTGCACTATCAACTAATACTCCGACCGATAAAATTAGACCAAATAGTATCATCATGTTTATAGTTTGGCCTTGAATGTAAAATAAACAAAAAGCTATCAAAAAGCTTGCGGGGATAGCCCACCCTACAAATATAGCTGAGCGCCATCCAAGAGCCGCAATGCAAACAATAAAAACAAGGATAACAGCATTGATAATTGAGGAAGAAAGTTCTTGTACCATTTCTTCTATATATTCAGCTCTTGATTGACTGTAAGATACATTGATAGTGGGAGGCCAATCTGAACCTTTAACTATGGAGTCCACAAGTTCTTGTACTTTCTCAGATGTATTTAAAATGTTTTCACCCTGACGCTTTGAAATCTCCAAAGATACAGAATTACGTCTATTAAATCTTGCTATGTTTTGGGTGTCTTTGTATCCGCTTCTAATATTTGCGATGTCACTCATGCGTATTATGCTATTGTTTTGACCACGTCTAATGACTATATTTGATAAGTCTTCAGTACCTTCAATTAACCCCGGAACTTTAATATTAAATTTACCATTGTTAGTTTGGAGTGCTCCAGCAGGCACCAAGCTGTTGTTATTGTTTACTGCAAGAGATATTTCATCGATAGTTATGTTTAAACTTTCGGATTTTGAAGGGTCTATAATTGCTTCCAGGACATTTGTGCGTTCGCCTGTTATTTTTGCTTCGAGCACTTCAGGTAAACTTTCAAGACGGGACTGAATTTCTTTTGCTCTTTTTTGCAGCTCTCTTTCAGGAGCATCACCCCATAAGTTAACCACTAAAATTGGTAAAGTTGAAGTAGAAATTTCTTCTATTATTGGTTCCCGAGCTTCTCTGGGAAAATCTGCTCTTGCACGATCAACCTTTTCAATAACATCAGTTAATGCTTTATCAAGGTCATGTGATATCTCAAACTCAATCGTCATTTGAGCTATATTTGTAGCTGCAATTGAGTTTATTTGCTTGACACCTTCTATGGATTTAATCTCTGTTTCCATAGGTTTGATCAATAATCGCTCGGAATCTTCAGGTGATACGCCTGGTAAAACAACTTGAACTGTAACAAATGGTACAGGAATATCCGGTTCAGCGTCCATAGGAAGTCGGTCTAAAGCTAGAAGTCCTCCTATAACTGCAAACAGCATAACGCCAATAACTATCCGCCAATTTTTAATTGAGAACCCTACAATGCCGACAAGAGAACCCATTTTAGGTTTTTTCTGAAGTTGTAAATTTTGGTTCGACTTTTGAACCCACCGATACATAATCCTGGCCATCGAGAATTATCATTGTTTCTTCAGGAAGGCCGGTTACCCAAATACCATCAGGTCCTTCATCAATTTGCTTAACTACTGCTAGGCCAACCGTATTATCTATTTTTACGTAACGAACACTAATTTCACCTGCGGTATTTAGTGTTAAGATTTTTGAAGGTATTAAGTGTGCACTTACCGTTTCGGCTTTGATATTAACAGAAGCGGTTAAGCCACCTCTTAATTTATAATCTGTATTTTCAACTTCTATTTCAGCTCTGAAAGTTCTTGTTATTGGATCAGATATTGACTCTAAGTAACTGACTTTACCTATTAAAATATCTCCAGATAATAATTCAACTGAAGCGTATTGTGAGAGATTGATATTATTGATTTGTTGCTCTGTTAATTCTATGGATACGATAAGTGGGTTCATCTCAATAATTGTAGCACATGGCTGTCCCGGTAATAGATAGTCGCCTGCTTCTGCTATTTGTTTAGATAAAATACCATTGAATTGATTGCGGATGTTTACATTACCAAGTTCAATCTGAGCCTGTTTAACTTTTGCCGCAGCAACATCAACAGCTGCTTCTTGAGACTTTAGTTGTATAGAAGATTTAAAGCCTTTCTCAACTAAAGCTTCAGTAGTCTCTAGGTCAAATTTACGCAATTCAAGTATTGCTTTGGCCTGGGCTAAGTTTGCTTTTCGCGCATCTGTTTGTAACTGGCAAACTACTTGACCTTTTTTTAAGTATTGTCCTTCATTTGCGGGAGTGAAAGTTACTAACCCCGGAGTTTCAGCTTTTAGGGTGACAACTCTATTAGCTTCAGTACGACCATATATCTTATAATTTACTTCTCTGTCGGTCGCCATACTATTTTGGACTGAAACTGTAGGAATTTGATAAGTTTTTAAGCTATTTGTGGGCTGAGACACTACTT
>CAJQGR010000005.1 GCA_905477785.1 uncultured Hellea sp. | reverse complement strand
TTTTATAAAATAAAACCTGAAGACAAGTCAGAATATATTTATGATGATATTGAATTTCAAAGAAATCTAGGCCAAATAGGGTTTGACGCCAGATATCCGCTGATTAAATCAGGAAAAAACATAAACTATATTATAGAGCCACGAGTTCAACTAACAAATAGTTTTGGAAGCGAAAAACTTGATCGATTTCTGGCGTATCAATCCTCTTCGGAACAAGAAACAAGCACAAATAATGAAATTAACTACATATCTACTCAGCAGGAAGGAGAGGATATTGATTTTACAGATAACTTATTGTGGCAAAGCAACAAAGCATCGGGGTTTGATTTTTGGGATTCAGGACTTAGGGCAGATATCGGAGCTTCACTTATTGCAGATGCAGGAAATAGTAGTGCACAATTGTTTATAGGGCGAAGTTACGCAGAAAATTCAGAAAGTAATTTTTCTGAGGGCTCTGGTTTATCTAATAAAAAATCTGACATAGTCAGCTATCTTGAATTCGATATTAACAAAAAATTATTGATTGCTACCAGATTGCGTTATGATGATAGTGAAAATAAATTACGCCGTCTGGATACCACTCTGAATTTTAACAGTAAATATATCTCGACTAGTTTGCGTTATTTCAGATTAAACTCAGCAATTAACTCAAACTTTAATAACGGCGTACCGAATCAGGAGTTAAATGGAAAAATAAATTTAAAAATTAGTAAAAACTGGAGTTTAGGTTATTCAGCAGCACGTGATATTGATTTAAAAATTATGCGAAATCAGAGAGCTAGCTTGAAATTTAACGACGACTGCACATTAGTTGAAGTCTTCTACCAAAAAAATAATTTTGATTCAAAAACTTTTAGTAATATTACCAGAAATACGTCAGGTCTTGGGATAAGAATTTCATTACTTACTCTCGGAAGTATGAATTAGAAAAAAATTCATCAACCAACAAAAGATTTTTCTATAACAAACTCAGCTGGGTTTGAGTTTGAACCTTCACGAAGGCCAAATTGCCTCATTATCTCGGCTGTGTCATCAATCATCTCTTTTGAACCGCATATCATAGCTCTATCATCATTGTTATTCATTACATGTGAACCTATTTCCTTAAACAAACCCCCTGACTGAATCAAATCGGTTATACGGCCATTTAGAGAGTGTTTTTCACGTGTTAATGAAGTTAAATGAAGAAGTTTATTGTTCACCATATCACCAACTAAAGGATCATTCTTAATTTTTTCTAATAATTGCAAACCATAAGACAACTCAGCTTTTTGCCTACATGTATGAGTTAATATCACTCTTTCATAACGCTCATATGTCTCTGGATCTCTTATTAGTGAGGCAAAGGGAGCTATGCCAGTTCCAGTAGAAAACATATATAGATTTTTGCCAGGCAAAAGGGCATCTAAGACCAATGTTCCAACAGGTTTTCTGCTCAATAAAATGGTGTCACCTTTCTTAATTTTTTGCAAGCGTGACGTCAATGGTCCATCAACAACTTTAATTGAATAAAACTCAAGCTCATCATCCCAAGATGGACTTGCAACTGAATAAGCTCTCATTATTGATTTATTTTGACCTTCAATTTTAGGCAAACCAATCATTACAAATTCACCTGATCTAAATCTGAAACTAGAAGGACGACTAATTGTAAATTTGAATAACCTATCAGTGTAATGCTCTACCGATATAACTGTTTCTTCTGTGGGTAAATTAGACATTCAGGTATCCATATTAAGTTTATGGGTTATATATTAAAAAAAGGCATATAATAAAGCCCTTATCTCCTATATACCTTTAATACATAATACAAATTCCACCAACTATCTATTAGATAAGTTGAACTTTTAATTGCAATCATTAGATAGAACATATGAATAGTATATTGAAACAAAATAACTCCTTAAAGAAATTAAAATCAGAGTGGGAGAGTTTAGTTGTAAAAGGTCTACGTGGATCAGGTATTGACGATATAACAAAAAGAACAGATGACCATATAATTAGAGGTCCTTTATCAACTTCAGCTGATATTAGTCATGAAATCAAAACATCCCCAAAGGTAGAAGTTCCGCATCTTGAAGGCCGATCATGGCACATAACAGCAGTTCTCAGTGATCCTGATGTTAATCATGCCAATAAACAGGCCCTAATTGATCTAGAGGGCGGTGCAAGTGCGTTGCGTTTTAAATTAGGTGAAGAAACATTAAATATTAAAAACAGCAATGAACTTGATCGTTTATTAGATAGCATATATACAGAATATATACCAATTGTTATTACTCCAAATAACTCCATTGATAATATTGACTTGTTTAAAAAATTAAAAAAGTCATCTGTTTATTTAGGTTTAAACCCACTAACTAATAATTTAGAAAATGTGGTCAATAATCTACCAGGCAATTGGCGCGCAATTACCATTAATTCTTGCAAAGTTCACAATAATGGCGGAACTGAAGCTCAGGAGTTAGCACATTTTGCTTCCTCAGTGGCCTATTGTTATCGTACTTTTGGGGAAGAAATATCCAAACATCTAAATGTAGAGTTTTGTACAAATCAGGATGCGCACTTAAGTATTGCAAAGCTTAGAGCTGCTCGAGAGATCTACTCAAATATAACAAAAGAATTTGGAATCAAAGATGCTGCTATAACTATACATTCAAATACATCTAGTCGAATGATGCAAAAAATTGACCCTTGGACAAATATGCTTCGTGTTATGAGCGCTAGTTTTGGGGCCATAATTGGTGGAGCCGATTTCATCACAACACTACCATTCACAGACCCAATTGGACTACCTACCAAAATGGGGCACAGAATATCTAGAAATATGCAACTTATGATGATGGAGGAAAGTCATTTGGGCATAGTTAATGACCCTGCGCATGGAAGCTATTTTCATGAACGTATGACACATGCATTAGTTGATAAGGCTTGGAGTGAATTTCAAACCATAGAAAGTGAAGGAGGTATTCAAAATTTAAGTGAGTTTCAAATTAGAATTAAAAACGCCTCAAATAAAAGAAAATTGAAAAATGAACCAATATTGGGGGTAACACTTCATGCAGATGATACGCTTCCAAATCCAGAAATAAGGAGTCTTTAGCATTACACCTGATTTTACTAAAATAAAAATTAATACTCCTGATGTTGAAAATTCAGATAACATTGCTTGGGTGGCTCCAGAAGGTATTGAAATAAAAAGGGCATATAAAAAGGAAGACTTAGAAGATATTAAACATCTTGATGGATTACCTGGTATTTCCCCTTATATGCGGGGCCCCTACCCCACAATGTATATACAGAGACCCTGGACTATTCGCCAATATGCTGGCTTTTCTACAGCCGAGGATTCCAATGCTTTTTATAGACGTAATCTATCAGCGGGACAAAAAGGCTTATCAGTTGCTTTCGATCTAGCAACCCATAGGGGGTATGACTCAGACCATCCCAGGGTATTGAGTGATGTAGGCATGGCAGGTGTAGCAATAGACTCAATCTATGATATGCGAATTTTATTTGATAAAATCCCGTTGGATAAAATGTCAGTCTCTATGACAATGAATGGTGCAGTTTTACCTATTCTTGCTTTATATATAGCAGCGGCAGAAGAGAAAGGTATATCTCAAAAATTACTCACCGGAACAATTCAAAATGACATATTAAAAGAGTTCATGGTAAGAAATACATATATATACCCACCTAAACCCAGTATGCGCATTATATCTGATATCTTCAAACACACATCTCAAAATATGCCAAAATTTAATTCCATTTCTATTTCTGGCTATCATATGCAGGAGGCTGGAGCATCAGCTGATATTGAGTTGGGATATACCTTAGCAGATGGTTTAGAATACATTAGAACTGGAGTAGCGGCTGGCATGGACATTGATACATTTGCACCGCGATTATCTTTTTTTTGGGCTATTGGAATGAACTATTTCATGGAAGTTGCTAAACTACGCGCTGCGCGGCTACTCTGGGCAAAACTATTAAAGCCTTTCAATCCTAAAAACCCGAAATCATCAATGTTACGAACCCACTGCCAAACATCAGGGTGGTCACTAACAGCACAAGATGTTTTTAATAACGTGGGAAGGACTCACATAGAGGCTATGGCAGCAGTAGATGGACACACCCAAAGTTTACATACAAATTCATTGGATGAAGCTTTAGCTTTACCTACTGACTTTTCAGCTAGAATAGCTAGAAATACCCAAATATTTCTTCAAACTGAAGGTAAACATTGTGATCAGATAGATCCTTGGGGTGGAAGCTATTATGTTGAAAAGCTTACTAGCGATTTAGCTAAAAGAGCTCTCATTCATATTAACGAAATAGAATCAATAGGAGGAATGGCAGCAGCTATAGAAGCTGGTATACCAAAGCTCAGAATAGAAGAATCAGCCACTAAAACACAGGCACGAATTGATAGTAAGTCTCAAACCGTTGTTGGCGTAAATAAATATCATTCAACAGAAAAAAATGACATTCCTATTTTAAAAGTAGATAATAAAAAGGTTAGAGAAGGTCAATTAAGGCGGCTCAAGCAACTTAAAGCTGATAGGAACATAAATATAACGCTTAAGACTCTTGATGCGCTAACTCAATCAGCTAAAACTGGTGAGGGTAATTTACTGGATTTAGCTGTAAAAGCTGCTCGCGCTAAAGCTACAGTTGGTGAAATATCATATGCTTTAGAAAAAGTATGGGGTCGATATCAAGCTATTCCCACTGGGGTTAAAAATATTTATTCGAATACATTTGACAAAAACTGTGAAAATTTAAATCAAGCAATTAATCGAGTTAAAGTGTTTAAAGAACTTGAAGGAAGAGCCCCTCGAATACTTATCGCTAAAATGGGACAAGATGGACACGATAGAGGACAAAAAGTTGTGGCCACAGCTTTTCAAGATATTGGTTTTGACGTTATCATTGGACCATTATTTCAGTCACCAAAAGAAGCAGCACTAATGGGAATAAAAAATGAAGTCGACATAATTGCAGCTAGCTCATTAGCAGCAGGACATCTTAATTTAATTCCAAGTCTAAAATCTGAACTTAGTGATAACGGCAGTGACAATATAATGATTATTGTAGGTGGAGTTATACCACCTGAAGATATCATTATTCTTAAAGAAATGGGAGCAAAAGCAGTATTTCCACCAGGTACAAACATACCTGAAGCTGCATTAGAAGTTCTTGAAGTTATGAATATGCGGCTAAGCCAGGGATCGTAATATTTAATCTACCAATCGTAAAAACTCAGCTCTTTGTTCAGTCTGATGGAATTTACCCGAGAGAGCCGAACTAATCATTAAATGCGGGGTTTTAATTCCGCGCATACTCATACATAAATGTTCTCCTTTAGCCATAACTGCTACATCATCAGTGCCTAAAATTACTTTAACATGGTTGGCTATATCAGAGACTAATTGTTCTTGTAATGTAAGTTTATGAGCGTGCTTGTGCGCTATACGTGCAAATTTAGATAGACCTAAAACTTTATCATCAGCAATATAAGCAATCGATATATTGCACCAGAATGGCAACATATGGTGTTCACACATTGACCATACTTTCATTCCTGTGACGGCGACCATTTGATTATGCTTAACTGCACTAAATGTTGTATTTAACTTACCAGCATCATACTCAACAAACTCTTGCCAAAAATCAGCTATTCTTCTTGGCGTTTCTTTAAGGCCTTCTCTTTTTGGATCCTCTCCAAGAGCTACCAATAGCTCTTCAACCAAACCTTTGACTTTATCATAATTTATTTTTCTGGGGGGTTCATTATAACGTGATGGCATGAATATCTCTGATTTTTATATTAGTTAAAAATTATTTTTGAACAGATTGACTAAGGTAATTTCTGATTGTTTCTATCCTTTTTCGGTTTACACCTCTGTCAGAATACCCAACTCTTGATGAAGATCGAATCTCCCAAGTCCTAACATCACTTTTTCTAAGCTCAACATCATCAACAAACTTGAATATTTTTGACATGTAAGTTGCTGATAAATAACTTTCTGTTTCCGAAGTTATGGTGCCACCAGTATTGGTTAAAGCTTTCTTTATTTCATCAAGAGTACCCTTAATTGGTTTAACTTTTTTTTCTGGCTGTGTGTTAACCTCTGAAGAGGCGCCATTAGGTGAAGACTTTAAACTGGCAAGTTTTCCATTTATTAAGCCAATTGCTTCGCCCTTCTGAGACTTCAAACCTAGTAAAAAAAAGCTTAAGACAAATAAAGAAAATCCAAAAAAAATATACTTCATTTTTTATCCATTCATAATGTGTTTTATGTACTCATCATACCATGTAGGTCCCGTCAAGCTTTGAAAAAAACCATTATGTCCTCCACGACTAGTTATGATACGTTTTGCATTACTATTTAGTTCAAGTCTTTGTATATCTTTTGCAGGTATTATTCCATCATCTAAAGCAGTAATTATACTGATAGGAATAGGACAAGTTCTTAAATCATGGGCGTCTACTCGGTAAGCATCAAAGTAAGTTTTTAAATCTGGAAATTCAGTATATTGAGCCATGATTTTTTCAGTCATCAACATTACAGAATTTTCAGAAATAATATCATTGAAATCATATAAATTGGGATAAAACTTTTGTTTTTTTATTAAAGATTTTTTCCACTTTTTTAAAAAATACCTTTTATAAAAGTAGTTATTGTCTACTAATGGGGCAGCAGACCATGGATCAACAACAGGACTTATCGCAAATATATGCTTAAGATTTTTAATAGATAAGTCACGAAGACTCCTTGCTATTCTGAGGCTAAAATTACCGCCAAGAGAGAACCCAACAATATAGGTTGGTATTCCTCCCGCAAGAGCTACAGCTTGTTTAACAGCATCAAATACCTCATTAAAATTGGTAGATAGAAAAATACCGGAATTTAAATTATGAGTTTCTCCATGATCTCTATAATTTAAACGAAAAATAGATGAACCTCTATTGAACAAGTAATTACCGCATGATACAACATAGCTACTGTCTTGCGATCCCTCCCATCCATGAAGAAAAATCACCAAAGATTTATTTTGCTTACTTCTTGAGTAACTACCTTTTAATCTAACGTTATCTTCACAATTTAAAATTATAGTTTCTGCAGCTTTCAACATTTTGTTATTGCCACGTTTTCTATATTTGAATGAGGCCAGTGAAGTCTGCACCAATGATGAAGAAAGCCATATTGGTGGCTTAAAGGGTTTTAAATTATAACTCTCATCTATTTTACTCATATTGCTACATAACTATTTGATAAAGGTATATTTGATTCTCAATCTATTCAGTTTCAAATTCCATGATCACATCATCAACAGCAAGGTTATCACCTACCTTTGCATTCAACTTAGCAACTATTCCTTGCTTTTCAGCGCGTAAAGTATTTTCCATTTTCATGGCTTCAACAATTGCCAAAGCTTGACCATCTTGTATTTCCTGTCCCTCTTCAACTAAGACCGAGACTATAACACCGGGCATAGGGCATAAAAGTAAGTTCGATGTATCAGGATCAATTTTTTCTAACATAAATTTTGAAAGTTCCGCACCCCTCGGTGTTCGAACCGAAACTTTAAATTCACAACCACGGTGCCAAACTTTATAGCCCTCAGATATTTTTTTTGCTCTAAAATTAAATCGGGAATTATCAATAAATGCTTTCACAAGTTGTTGACCAGGCTTCCAGCTGGTTAAGACTTCCATATCTAATGTATCAAGACCACCATCGGGATCTTTTATTGAGATATTTCTTAAACCTTCTTCTCCATTTATATCAGCTGCATAATGAGCTCCACCTATTTCAACAGACCATAAGTCAGGTACATGACGTTCATGATTAGGTAAAGCCCCAGAAATATCAGCAGCGCGATGTTCAGTAATATCATGCATAAGTGCACAAATAGCAGCTATTCGTCTTGTATGTTGATTATTAACTTCTGCACCGCTAAAGCCATCTGGATACTCTTCAGAAATAAATGCTGTAGTTATATTACCACTTTTGAAACGATCATGGTCATAAACCGCTTGCAGAAATGGTATATTATGGCCAATTCCATCTAGTTCAAAAACATCCAAAGCATCTTTCATAGTGTTGATAGCAATATCTCTATTTTTACCCCATGTACAAAGTTTAGCAATCATGGGGTCATAATACATAGAAATTTCTCCCCCTTCGAACACACCCGTATCATTTCGGATTACATGATCTTTCCATATACCTTCAGAGGGTGGGCGATATCTTTTAATTCTTCCTATTGAAGGTAAAAAGTTTCTATAAGGATCTTCCGCGTATATACGCGACTCCAGAGCCCATCCATTTAATTTTACACTTTCCTGAGAAATAGATAGAATATCCCCATTAGCAGACTTTATCATTTGTTCAACAAGGTCTACACCAGTAATAAGTTCGGTCACAGGATGCTCAACCTGCAATCTTGTATTCATTTCTAAAAAATAAAAGTTTTTATCTTTATCAACTATAAATTCAACAGTGCCCGCAGAATCGTAATTTACTTTTTTTGCCAATGCCACAGATTCTATTCCCATAGCATTTCTTGTTTTTTCATCTAAAAATGAGGAAGGCGCTTCTTCAATAACTTTTTGATTTCTACGCTGTATTGAACATTCTCTTTCCCCTAAGTAAATTATATTTCCGTGTTTATCACCTAATACTTGAATTTCAATATGTCTTGGTTGTTCAATAAATTTTTCTATAAAAATCCTGTCATCACCAAAGCTATTGGCTGCTTCATTTTTTGATGACTGATATCCCTCACGGGCCTCTTCATCAGTCCAAGCTATTCTCATACCTTTTCCACCACCACCGGCCGATGCTTTAATCATCACAGGGTATCCAATTTTATGTGATATCTTGATTGCTTCATCAGCGCTTTCTATTAATCCCATATGTCCAGGTACACATGAAACTCCTGCATCAATTGCTATTTTCTTCGAAGTAATTTTATCACCCATAGATATAATAGCATGCGCATTGGGGCCAATGAATGTGACTCCTATCTCTTCTAGCTTCCTGGCAAATTCTGCATTTTCAGATAAAAACCCGTACCCAGGGTGTACAGCATCTGAACCTGTATCTTTTATTGCTTTTAGGATTTTATCAATAACTAAATAAGACTGATTTACTGGCGATGCACCGATATAGAAGTTTTCATCTGCCATATTGACATGTAGAGCATTTTTATCAGCATCGGAATAAACAGAAACAGTTTTTATTCCCATTTTTTTTGCAGTCTTTATCACTCTACAGGCAATTTCACCGCGATTTGCTATAAGGATTTTTTTTATCATTTATTTAACTTCCAATTAGGTCATTATAATTTTAATGAATTTGATGATTTTAAAATATATTTAAAGAGGTAAGTTTCCATGTTTTTTCCAAGGATTTTTTAATTCTTTATCCTTTAGTAAAGCAAACGCTCTGTTAACTCGTTTTCTAGTAGAATGTGGCTGAATTACCTCATCAATATAACCCAATTCTGCAGCACGAAACGGATTCAAAAACTTCTGTTCATAATCATCTATGTGCTTTTTTATTTTGTTGTTATCATCCAAATCACTACGATATAAGATTTCTACAGCACCCTTAGCCCCCATCACAGCTATTTGTGCTGTAGGCCAAGCATAATTTATATCACCTCGTAAATGCTTTGGAGCCATAACACAGTATGCGCCTCCATAAGCTTTTCGAGTTATCACAGTAACCTTAGGAACAGTTGCTTCACCAAAGGCGTATAACAATTTAGCTCCATGCTTAATAGAACCTCCAAACTCTTGGCTTGTTCCTGGTAAGAAACCAGGGACATCAACTAAGGTTAAAATTGGTATCTCAAAAGCATCACAAAAACGTACATGGCGCGCTGCTTTTCGGGATGCATCGCTATCTAAACAACCCGCAAGAACCATCGGCTGATTAGCTACAACTCCAACTGTCTGTCCTTCAAGGCGTATAAATCCGCATAAAATATTTTTGGCAAAATCACGTTGGATCTCAAAAAAATCACCTTCATCTGCAATTTTTTCAACCAACTCATGCATATCATACGGAATATTCGCATTATCAGGAACTATAGTGTCTAAACTTTCATCAATTCGATCATGTTTGTCAAAAAACTTTCTTACTGGTGACCCAGAACGATTGTTAAGTGGTAAGAAATCAAACAGCCTTCTTATCTCAGCAAGAGCTTCCAGATCATTATCAAAAGCTCCATCAGCCACTGAAGACTTTGTTGTATGGGTTGTAGCCCCTCCTAGCTCTTCAGCCGTTACAATTTCATTTGTAACAGTTTTAAGTACGTCTGGTCCTGTAAGAAACATATATGAACTATCACGAACCATAAAAATAAAATCAGTTAAAGCTGGAGAATAGACAGCGCCCCCTGCACTTGGTCCCATAATAACTGAGATTTGCGGTATAACACCTGAAGCTAAAATATTATTCTGGAAAACATCCGTGTAACCAGCTAGCGCTTCAACTCCCTCTTGGATTCTAGCGCCTCCTGAATCATTAAGTCCAATAATGGGAGCACCATTTTTAATTGCCATTTCTTGTACTTTACAAATTTTCTGAGCATGAGTTTTAGATAGCGAGCCTCCAAATACTGTAAAGTCTTGTGCATAAACAAATGTCTTTCTACCATTTATTGTTCCCCAACCAGTTACAACACCATCTCCTGGAAAATGGGTTTTATCCATTCCAAAGTTCACAGAACGATGTTTCACAAACATATCGAATTCTTCAAAGCTACCTGGGTCAAGCAATAATTCAAGACGTTCACGGGCAGTTAATTTACCTTTATTATGCTGTGCTTTAATCCTCTTGGCTCCACCGCCAATTTTTGCTTCTTCGCGTCGGATCTGTAATTGATCTAAAATATCACTCAAACCTAAACCCCTTCAAATAAATACGGTAACTGCGCACCCTACAAATAGCAACGCAGGGGTCAACCCTGATTTATAAGAAATTAAATATCTTTAAGTACTAAAAATCACAATATAATATATTTAAGCAATATATTGTAGCTCTATACCATATTAATGTTTACATAGTAAACATTTACGTGTAACCTAAACCTATTAACAGTCAATCTATCTAAAACTTTAAAGCGTAAATTAATCATGACACTTAATAAATCTTATATCACAGCTATTTCAGCTGTAGCATTGATTATTTCTTGGTTTATTTTTAACAACTTAAATTCAAAA
>CAJQGR010000004.1 GCA_905477785.1 uncultured Hellea sp. | reverse complement strand
AGATGCTATTGGAACAAGTAAAGACCTTACATCTACAGATATAACAATAGGTTCAAATAGAGCCGGTTCAAGTCTCTGTAATGCATATGTAAGTGATCTAAAAATTGAAAGTACTGCTGTTTATACTACTGCATTTACACCTCCAACTACTCCGGCGGTTTCAAATTCAAATACTACATTCCTATTCAATCCAACATTATCTATTTCAGATTTAAGTCAGAAAAGTGAGATAACATGTATTGGTGACGCTGCAACATCTACAACTCAAGTAAAGTTTGCTGGAACAAAGTCAATTTATCTTGATGGTACTGGCGATTATGTTCAGATGAATAATGTTGAAGATTCATGGATAAGCGAATATACTGGCGATTTTACAGTAGAACTTTGGTGGTATCCTACAAATGTTTCTTTTGGATCATATCAAGAAATATTGACTGCAGGAACTGGTTTTCAATTTTATATCTTTAATGGTGGTGGTTTATCTTTGGCATTATCTGATAATAATTCTTCTCCCTATTTTTGGCATCCACAAGAATTCCACACAATGGTAAATAATACATGGCAACACCTCGCTGTTGTTCGCAATGGAAATGTTTATACCATATATGTAGACGGGGTCTCAAAAGCAACTACCACAACCGCTGATCTTATTAACACTGGCACAGACCCTATGCAATTAGGTATTTATGGCGGATCACTATATCCGGCTGTAGGATATTTTCAAGACCTTAGAGTAACAAAAGGTCTTGCAAGATATACTTCAGGATTTACCCCACCGACGGCAGAATTAGATGGGTAAGAGGAAATACTCCCTCTTACTTTTTTTATTATCTCTTTGACCAGATCTCATATAGGACCCAAATAGCCACTAATCCAATCAATCCCTGAGAGCCAAGACCGGCAAGGATAGTTGTAACATTTGCAACAACACTAGTTGCTGGAACAAATGGTATTGCACCAACACCCAGCACTTCTAAAATAATTAACAAGGCAGCAACGCTTACGCCAAGTTCAGCTAAACCTTTACACCAATTACGAACTCTATCTAAAACTTCCATCTTATAACTCCTTTTATAGTTGTCATAAGATTATTTATATATATTAAAAATTAGTTAAACTGGAGAATATTCTATGCCTTTTTGGAAATGGTGGACAAGTATCGTTGTATTAGTTTTGTCACTAGGCTATGTACAATATGAACTTGATATATTGGGATTTGTATATGAAAATGATCCCACAAAAATTACTATGATTATTGCAGCTATATTTTTATTAGCTACACTACGTATTGGCTTTTTAAGTTGGAAAAGCCAATTTGGAGATCCTGATATTTATGCTGAAAAAACTCCACAAGATCTATTATGGTTTAGTAGTGATGTGGTTATGTCTATTGGTATGGTAGGTACACTTATTGGATTTCTTATAGTTCTTACAACAACATTTACTGATATTGACACGACATCTGCTGCGGCAATGAAAGAAGTAATTGGTACTCTTGCGAGTGGTATGGGAATTGCTCTTATGACTTCATTGATGGGACTCATAACATCTATTATTTTAAAATTGCAATTAGTGATGATGGAAAATTCAAATGAGGAAATATAGTTCAAATATAGCTTTTACAGATCTTCTATTTAATCTTTTAATTGGTTTTACTAGTTTACTTCTTATTGCATTTCTTCTTATTAATCCTATTGCAGAAGAAGGTAAGATAGATCCCGAAGTAGAATTTTTAATTACAATGAACTGGGATGATAGTTCTGGCGTTGATATGGATCTTTGGGTAAAAGGACCTGATGATACTATTGTTGGATTTCCAACTAGAGATGGTAGATATATGGTTCTTGAACGAGACGATCTAGGCGATAATAATGATAGATATGTTTTTAACGGTGAATCATATCTTATTGAACGAAATTTAGAAAGTCTCAGTATTAATGCAATTGTTCCAGGTGAATATTTCGTTTCAGTTCATAACTACAATACGTCCTATGAAGATGAAAATGAAGAATATCCAACACCAGTTTTCATTGATTTGATGGATATGCGTCCATATGGAATAAAGATGTCTAAAAGAGTAGTTGCACATTTTAAAGAAGAAGTATCAGTATTTTCATTTGTAGTAGATTCAAAGGGAATGATTAGTGATATTAATGATAGAATACAAGTAAAAATTAGGCCAAAGAAACCTGGTGAAATGACTAATTTTATAGATGGAAACGGTAATAGGGCATTACGTAGAGTGCCAAGCAATGGTGGGAGTGAGGAATGATTGAATTAGTTATTGCTTTAGCAGTTTTACTATGCATATATTTAGCTGTGTTGATGTATTACTCGAATGCTTCATTTATTTTTAAATTAATTGGTTTGCCCGGAATGTCAATTTTTCTTGTCGGGCTTATTTACTTATTGATTATAAAAGCAGGTGCTCCTATAGAACAATTTCCAAAAGATGGTTGGAATTATGTTCATCACGAAATAATGGATGGTGGAGATAATATATACATTTGGGCAAACTATACTGAAAGAGGTAATAGATTATATAAAATAGAATACGATAGAGAAACTGCAAAAAAATTACAACAAGCAAAAAATAAAACTCAAGCTGGAATACCGCAATCTGGTCAATTTCTACCTGGAGGTGATTCAAATAATTATCCAACTCTATTCATTGCAGATAGAAGTGAATTGGATGGAGAGGCTTTTATAAAAACTATAGATCCATAAAGGAGAACACCGGTATGCCACCACGTAATCATAAAAATTGGTTGAAGCAACCTAATGTAGAATCAGTTAGTAGCGAAATATATTCTAGCCGAAAAATATTTAACGAAGAGATTGAAAGCATATTTAGTAAAGTGTGGGTACCAGTATGTCATATTAGTGAAATGTATAATGAATTAGATTACCGCACGTCACAAATTGCCGGACATAATATTATTGTATATAATACAGGTGACGGAGTTCGTGCGTATTATAATCATAGTATACAAAAGCCTACCGGTAAACTACAAGCACCTATTGCAACTAGCGATCCAGAACTATACAGTGAAATAAAGCATGGTGGTATGGTTTGGGTAACACTAGATCCTAATCCTACAATGGATGTAGAACAATGGACAGCAGGAGCATTTGATTGTATTGCAGATGCTATTGATACAGAAGAACTAGAAATTTTTCATTATCATAAAGCAGTTATTCCTACTAATTATAAACTATGGCATGATACTAATAGCGAATTCTATCATGACTTTATGCATTACTTTAATCGTGTAACAGGATTCAATGACGAATATTTTGCTAGAAAGAATATTGCATTTGATAATGGACATGTAAACGTAAGTAGTTTTACAGTCAACTATACTGAGTTTGATAAAGAAGGCGATAGAGGAGAACTGAGTTTTCCTAATTTGCCACCAAACCAATGGTATATGGTAGACTTATTTCCAGGCTTTAACTTTAACTTACGTGGCAGCGCTTATCGATCAGATAGTGTTACTCCGCTAGGACCTAATAAGGTGCTAATAGAATTTAGAGGATATGGATTACGCAAAGACACTCCAGAAGAAAGACAAACACGCATTAAACATCACAATACAATTTGGGGACCATTTGGACGCAACTTACATGAAGATCTATTAGGTGTAACTGGACAGGGTACTACAATGAGAGAAGGTACAGAAGATAGACATATCTTACATGGAAGACATGAAAACTCAACAATACATGACGAAGTTGGTATGCGTCACTACTATAGCGAATGGGGAAAATATTTAGACATGGATCCGTATCATGTTTAAATTTTTTATTCAGCGTCAATGGATGCACTGGTCAATACTTGGAACATTTATAATTCTATTTTCAACTTGGTATCAAGTACAAATTGATGTCGCTATAAATGAATGGTTCGGAGGTTTTTACGATAATCTTCAAAAAGCACTTGCTGAACCTGGTTCACTTTCAGCTGCAGAGTTTTATGGATCCCTTGCAAGTTTCGGCTGGCTCGCTGCTAAATTTATTGTAATCATGGTAGCAACTAAATATTTTGTTTCTCATTGGATATTTAGATGGCGTACAAGTATGGTAGAATACTATCATGATAAATTTAAATATGCTCGTGGATTAGAAGGAGCATCTCAGCGAATTCAAGAAGATACTATTAAGTTTGCACGTATTATGGAAGATCTTGGTGTAGGACTCATGGATTCTATTATGACTCTTATTGCTTTTATTCCTATTCTAATAGGACTATCAGCAGCCGTTACACATCTTCCAATTCTTGGAGAGGTATCAAACTCTTTAATGTGGGTAGCACTTGCAACTGCTCTTGGTGGTACGATGTTACTTGCCGCAGTTGGTATTAAATTACCAGGCATAGAGTATGATATTCAAAAACGAGAAGCTGGATATCGTAAAGTTTTAGTCCATGCTGAAGATGATCCAAAAGCTGGTCAACCTAAAACTCTTGCTGAACTATTTGACTGGGTAAGAAACATTCACTTTAAATCATATATGCATTATGCTTATTTTAATTTAGCCAGATATAGTTATTTTCAAGGCATGGTTCTTGTTCCTTATTTGGCACTTGGACCAACTATTCTTGCTGGTACTATTACTCTTGGAGCGTTGCAGCAAACAATTAGAGCATTTGGTCGAGTAGAAAGTAGTTTACAATATGTTGTTAAATCTTGGGCAGTGGTTGTAGAACTTATAAGTGTATGGAAGAGATTAAGAGAATTTGAATTATGTATAGCTAAGGGAGAAAAAGCATGAAATATGTGATTGATATTGACGGAACAATTTGTAATGAAGTAATTATTCCTAATAGCGGCGGAAAAAAAGATTATGCTAATCATATTCCGATGCCTAAACGTATTGCAAAAGTAAATGCGTTATATGATGCAGGTCATACAATTAAATATATGACAGCAAGAGGTTGTGTAAGCGGAGTTGATTATTATCATTTAACAAAAGATCAGCTAACAGATTGGGGCGCAAAACATCATGAATTAAGTGTTGGTGAAAAAGAAAATTATGATGTTTGGATTGATGATAAAGCATTTTGGAGTGAAAACTTTTTTAGATCGACTGGAGAAACTTATGAGTAACATTTTTCATTTAGCAATTGAAGGCGGTAAACTAGAAACAACTCTGCCATTTTATACAGATATTTTAGGCTGCAAATTAGATATGGCTGAAGAAGGTCGCTGGCAAGATATTGATTTTTGGGGTAATGAATTGACATTACATGAATCCAAACCTAGAACTGGTGAGGGCATTGCACCAGCTAAAGGACCGGATCGGCATAGGCATACTGTAGATATGGGCGAAGTATGTGTACCACATTTAGGTATTCACTTACCATATGATGAATATCAAAAAGTTCGCGCAAGTGTAGAAAATACAGTAGGATTTCTTGATACTCCATATACTCGATTTAAGGGTACTGACTATGAACAAGAGACATTTTTTGTAGAAGATCCTAATCGAAATGTTATTGAAATTAAAAGCATGTTAAAAACCTAATGTAATGGAGACCTTGAATGGCTCGAATAGATTACAATGCTTCTACTAAAGAAATGGGTTTGGCTGAAATAAAAGAAGCTAATCGTTTTATGTGGGCAATTAAAGGAATGTTAATACCTATAGGATATTCGACTAAAGATGTTCAAGGTGTTTTACAAGGATATTTTAAACGATTATGGTGTAATTGTGATCCAAGTCAATTTGATGGATTTGAAGAAGCTTGGGAGCAGGGTAAAGAAATAAGACTTAAAAAATGGGAGACGTGAAATGAAATTTATTGCAGCAATGGATCATAGTGGAGGAAGTACAGGCGGCGTATTAGAACGTTATGGTCAAGATTATACTGAAGACAATAAAATGGATTTAGTCCATAAAATGCGGTTACGTATGATTAATTCTCCTGATTTTATTCATAAAAATATTTGGGCAGCAATTCTTTATAAAGATTCTGTGGATCGGGGAGCTGTTAAAGAATTAAATGCAAAGGGAATTGAGGCATTTCTTAAAATTGATTCTGGATGTGAAGATGACGGTACTCTTAAAGTATTCAATTTAGATGAGATGATTATGTACGCCTTAACTCATAATTGTTATGGGACAAAAATGAGAAGTATTGTTAAAACAGAACAAATATTAAAAACTGTCCTAGATCAGCAATTTGAATATGCAGAAAAAATATATGCTGAAGGATTGGTCCCTATTGTTGAACCTGAAGTACCAATTGATCATCCTCAAAAAGCAGAATTAGAAGTTATTCTTGAAGATGAATTATATCGTAGTCTACAAAATTTTAAAGGAAGATGTATTCTTAAATTAACATTACCAGAAACTGCTAATTTGTATACTAGCTTAATTGAACACCCATCAGTAGATAGGGTTGTAGGTTTAAGCGGTGGATATTCTACCCATGAAGCATGTAATAGACTTAAAGAAAATAAAGATATGACTGCAAGTTTTAGTCGAGGATTAAGCGAAAGCTTATTTTCATATCAAAATGATGAAGAATTTAGTAAAGCTATTTCAAAAAATATTAAAATGATATGTGAAGCTAGTTCAACATAATGTAACATTTATATCACACTTCTATCTAATATTAAATTAATGCGCTTTCGGGCGCATTTTTTGTTGTACATTACTGTTAAAATATCGTATAAAGGTAT
>CAJQGR010000003.1 GCA_905477785.1 uncultured Hellea sp. | reverse complement strand
CAGATATTTTAAAGCGCCGTGCTGATGGAGAAGAGGAACTTGGAGTTCTCCGGGAGTCTGACGGGTCATGGTATATGCGCGAAGAGGCAGGGGGATTGATACTGGGTCCATATGAGCATGGTGCGCCTGCTTGTTATCTTGATGGACCTGACGAACAATCAGAATATGAGCTTTTTCAAGAAGATATAGATAGGTTAATGCCTCATATTGAAAGTGCTATGCATAGGGTTCCTATTTTTGAGGATTTGGGAATTAAGAAAGTTTATAATGGAGCTATTGCTTATACTCCTGATGGAAACCCTATAGTAGGTCCAGCATGGGATAAGAAAAACTTTTGGCTTAATGAGGGTCACAGTTTTGGAATAACTGCGGCTGGTGGAGCAGGGTGGCAACTTGCCGAGTGGATAGTTGAGGGTGAGCCCACTGTAGACATGTTGGGAGTAGATCCGCGAAGATTTGGTCCTTATGCGACTAAAAGTTATTTAGTTAAGAAAAATGAAGAAGCTTACGCAGATGTTTTTGCTATCCATTACCCCGATGAAGAAAGGCCTGCAGCTAGGCCGCTGAGAACTTCGCCTTGCTATGATAGGATGAAGGATAAAGGGGCAGTCTTTGGTCAACTTTTTGGTTGGGAGCGCCCAAACTGGTTTGCCCCTAAAGGTGTAGAGCAAAAAGATAAATGGTCATTTCGTAGATCATCTTATTTTGAACATGTGGGTAATGAGTGCAAAAACACTTCCATAAATGCTGGACTTCTAGATATGACTGCTTTTGCAAAATGCCGAGTTCAAGGTCCGGGTGCTTTAAAGTTTTTGAATTGGATATTTGCTCAGAGGATGCCAGTGGCACATGGTAAACTTGCATTATGTCATGGTTTAACTTCTAAAGGGGGTGTTCATAGCGAATTTACTATTCAGAGAGAAAGTAAAGATAGCTTTTACATGGTTTCAGCAGGGGCAAACCATCGTCTAGACCATGATTGGGTTAAAAAGCATATGCCTACTGATGGAAGCGTTCAGTTTACAGATTTAACTAACTCAATGGGAGTGCTTGTTATAGCGGGGCCTAAGTCTAGAGATATATTGCAACCTATTACTGGCTCAAACTTATCAAATGAAGATTTTCCTTGGCTCACAGGGCAGGAAACTCATGTAGGGTATGCTCCTGTGAAGCTTTTGCGTGTTAACTTTGTTGGAGAGCTCGGTTGGGAAATACATCATCCGATCGAATATCAAAATCATATATTTGATACATTGTTTAAACATGGCGAAAAGCATGGACTTAAACCTTTTGGGATTAGGGCCATGAATTCCATGCGATTAGAAAAATCGTACCGGCTAGTTGGTACCGAAATGTCCATAGAGTATTCTGCCTATGAATCTGGACTTCATCGATTTGTTAATTTAAAAAAGAAAAATGGATTTTTAGGTAAAGATGCGCTTCTTAAATGGGAAAAACGTGGTTTTAAGAATGCCTTTGTTACACTTGAGGTTCTAGATATTGATGATGCAGATGTTATTGGTAACAACCCTATTTATAAGGGAAAAGAAGTGGTAGGCAGAGCCACAAGTGGTGGTTTTGGATGGCGAATGCATAAATCATTAGCATTAGGCATGGTTCATCCTGATCAATCGCATTCGGGTAATGAACTTTCTATTGAAATTTTAGGAAAAAGATATAACTGCAAAGTGCTTAATGATAGTCCGCATGATCCAGAAAATGAAAAATTAAGAAGTTAGATTATATGAAGTTTTCTGCCATTTCTTTATTTGCTAATGCTCTATCTGGTCATAAAAAATGGCCATCGCAATTTCCAAATAAAGACCCAAAAAAAGAATATGATGTAATCATTATAGGTGGGGGTGCCCACGGGCTTGGTGCAGCGTATTACCTTGCGAGTAAATATGGCATTACAAATGTTGCTGTCTTAGAAAAAGGATGGATTGGTGGAGGTAATACGGGAAGAAATACAACGATTATCAGATCCAACTATTTATTTGATGAAAGTGCTGCCTTGTATGACCACGCTGTGGACCTTTGGGATGGTTTAAGTCAAGAATTAAACTATAATGTTATGTTTTCAAAACGCGGCGTTTTAATGCTCGCTCATAATGTTCATGATGTGCAAAGCTTTAAGCGTCATGTCTATTCAAACAGATTAAATGATGTTGATAACCAATGGTTAAACCCTGAAGAATGCAAAGAATTTTGTCCGCCATTAGATATATCAAGCAGTCGACGTTATCCAGTTATGGGAGGCGCTTTACAAATGAGGGCAGGCACAGCTAGGCATGATAGCGTTGCATGGGGATATGCGCGTGCAGCATCTAAGTTAGGTGTTGATATTATACAAAACTGTGAAGTAACCGGCATACGCCGTGATTCATTAGGAAATGTTGCGGGAGTAGAAACTGCAAAAGGGTATTTGAAGTCAAAAAAAATAGGAGTATCTGCTGCAGGAAACACTTCAGTTGTTATGGAAATGGCAGGATTAAGATTCCCTTTAGAGAGTTACCCGCTTCAAGCCTTAGTTTCGGAGCCTATTAAACCAGTTTTTCCTTGCGTAGTGATGTCAAATGCTGTGCACGCTTATATAAGTCAGTCAGATAAAGGTGAACTTGTTATTGGTGCTGGAACTGATCAATATACAAGCTATAGCCAGAGAGGTGCATTGCATTTGCAAGAGCATAATTTGATGTCAATTTGTGAAATCTTCCCGATTTTTAAACGAATGCGTATGCTGCGTTCATGGGGAGGAGTAGTTGATGTGACACCTGATAGGTCTCCAATAGTAGGAAAGACACCTGTCGGCGGTCTATATGTAAATTGTGGCTGGGGTACTGGTGGGTTTAAAGCAACGCCAGGTGCTGCAAATATGCTTGCTTATACCATTAAGCATAATGAACCACACAAAATAAATGCACCCTTTAACTTAGATCGGTTTATCGGCGGTCGATTAATTGATGAAGCTGCTGCAGCAGCAGTAGCACATTAAGGTATTCAATGTTACTAATCCATTGTCCATATTGTAATAAAAAACGACCCGAAGTTGAATTCGCTTATGCTGGTGAGGCACATATTGAGCGACCGAACGGCATTAATCAGTTAACAATGACGGATGAAGAATGGTCAAATTTTATGTTTATTAGAAATAATATAAGAGGAGAGCATGCTGAACGGTGGTGGCATAATTCAGGGTGTAATATGTTCTTTAATGCCATCCGTAATACACAAACAGATAAATTTATAATGACTTATAAAATGGGGGAAAATCTTCCTACAGAAAAACAGATTAAGGCTGCTAAGAAATGAAAAATTTTCGTAGTAAAAAGGGTTCTGTTATTAATGAGGAAGAAACCATAAAGTTTTCTTTTGACGGTAATGAATTCTCTGGATTTAAGGGTGATACTTTATCTTCTGCATTACTAGCCAATGGTATTCATTTGGTAGGAAGGTCTTTCAAGTATCACAGACCCAGGGGCATACTCAGTGCGGGTTCTGAAGAACCAAATGCTATTATAACCTTTGATAGAGGTGAAGGTAAAATAACACCAAATGTTCGAGCAACTACACTAGAAATATTTAATAGATTACAGTCATTTAGCCAAAATAGCTACCCTAATTTGAAGTTTGATATTGGCGCTTTTAATAACGTATTTTCTATATTTTTTCCGGCAGGTTTTTACAATAAGACCTTTATGTGGCCAAAGTCATTCTGGGATAAAGTTTATGAGCCTTTTATAAGAAATCTTGCGGGCCTTGGGCCTGCTCCTCTTAGCGAAGATACAGATAATTATGCAAGCTGCTATGGGCACTGTGAGACTCTGATTATAGGTTCGGGTCCAGCAGGAATTGCCGCTGCTTTAGCGGCTAGTCAGACAGAAGGTCGAGTCATATTGGTTGATGAGCAATCTGAAATAGGAGGAAGTTTACTTTCATCAAGTAATAAAAAAATTGATAATTTAAGTTCTGAACAGTGGCTATCTAAAGCTCTGAATACATTGAAAAAATCAAATAATGTTAAGCTAATGACACGAACCACAGCAATAGGTTACTGGCACGATAATTTTGTTGCTCTATCAGAGCGGCTAACGGATCACTTATCACAAGTGCCCGAAGGTAGCGCTAGAGAGCAACTTCATAGAATTAGAGCTAGAAGAGTTATTTTAGCTCAGGGCGCTATCGAACGTCCATTAGTGTTCAATGGTAATGATAGGCCAGGTATAATGTTATCTAATGCTGCTCAAACTTATTTAAATAAATATGGCGTTAGAGTAGGAGATAATATCTCTGTTTTTACCAGTCATGACTCAGCTTATGAGACTGCTTTTGAAATGTGTGATGCTAAAGTTAACGTTTCAGTAATTATTGATTTGAGAAAAGAAGTGAATGCAGATTTATTAGCTGAGGCTAATAGCAGGGGAATAGAAGTACATTTAAACTCAAGTATTTCAAGAACTTATGGTAAACTTCGAATTAACGCATTTGAAGTTTACAGCCCGATTCAAAATAAAAAATTTATAGTAAAGTGTGATGCTTTAATTATGTCAGGCGGTTGGACCCCAAGCTTACATCTCTGGTCGCATTCTAAGGGCTCAATAAAGTGGGATAAAAGTATATCGGCTTATATACCAGATAAGGCTAATGAAAATGTTTGCTGCATCGGTGCTTGCAATGGCAATTTTGGTATTGAAAAAGCACTTAATGAAGGAAATTCAGTATTTAATAATAATAAAAAATATGTCGTTCAGGAGCAATCATTTGGATCCGGTGTTGTTCTAAATACAATACCTAATTACCTTAAAAAAGAAAAACAGAAAGCCTTTGTAGATTTTCAAAATGACGTCACAGAAAAAGATATTTCTTTAGCTGTGCAAGAAGGTTTTAAATCTATTGAGCATGTAAAAAGGTATACTACAAATGGAATGGCCACCGATCAGGGTAAAACTTCCAATTTGAATGCTTTGGAAATTGCATCAAGAGAAGTTGGCAGATCAATTGAAAAAGTAGGTTTAACTACATTCAGGCCTCCTTACACACCTACTACATTTGGAACATTTGTCGGTTACCGCGATAAAGAACTTTTTGATCCAGTTAGAAAAACTCCCATTGATGATTGGGCGGTAACTAATTCTGCAGTTTTTGAACCGGTAGGATTATGGCGAAGAGCTAGATTTTTTCCAAAAAATAAAGAAAACATGGATCAAGCTGTTGCACGCGAATGTAAATCGACAAGAGATAGTCTTGGTATATTTGATGCATCAACTCTTGGAAAAATTGAAATAGTTGGTCCAGATGCGACTAAGTTTATGAATTTAATGTATTCCACAAGCTGGACAAGCCTAAAGGTTGGAAATTGCCGTTATGGATTAATGCTGGGGGAGGATGGTTATATTTATGATGATGGTGTCGTAGCGCGTATTGCTGATGACAGATATCATGTAACTACCACTACTGGTGGTGCTCCAAGAGTTTTCCGTCATATGGAAGATTATTTGCAAACTGAATTTAATGATCTTGATGTATGGTTAACATCTACAACTGAGCAATGGGCTGTAATAGCATTAAATGGTCCACACGCTAGAGATATATTGGAACCATTAATCAAAGACATTGACTTAAGCGCAGATAGTTTTCCTCATATGTCCATCAGGGAAGGAAACATCTGTGGTATTCCAACACGTCTATTCAGAGTGAGTTTTACAGGTGAACTTGGCTTTGAAATAAATGTACCATCTAATTACGGCCTTGCACTCTGGAAAATTCTTATGACTGAAGGGGCTAAGTATAGAATTACGCCTTACGGAACAGAGACTATGCATGTTTTGAGGGCTGAAAAGGGTTATATTATCGTTGGGCAGGACACCGATGGAACAGTTACCCCTTTTGATGCTGGATTGGGCTGGGCTGTTGCCAAAAAGAAGAAAGATTTTGTAGGTATGCGGTCTCTAAAAAGAAAAGATCTAGTAAATGGCGTACGTAAGCAGCTTGTGGGGCTTCTAACTGAAGACCCACTGACTGTTTTAGCTGAGGGCTCACAAATTGTGATCAACCCCAAACAGCCTAAGCCTATGAAGATGTTAGGTCACGTTACATCAAGTTATTGGTCGGAATGTCTGGGAAAATCAATTGCTATGGCTGTAATTGAAGATGGGTTTAATCTTATGGGAACGGATATATATATACCAATGCCCGAAGATACTATAAAGGCAAAAGTTTGCAAACCTATCTTTTATGACCCTGAGGGAAAAAGAATTCATGTTTGAGCAGGCAGTCAATATCAGTCTAAAAAAATCAGATAGTTTCGAATGTAAAGTAATCGGAGAGCAGTTGCGTTATAGTATACGTATGAAACAAGATTTTGTAGAAAAAGCTGAAAAAATATGTGGTTTCAATATTCCAAGAAATATTGGAGAAGTTGAAAGTTATGATAAAATACTCTGTATGTGTTTGGGGCCAGACGAGTGGATTTTAATTGTTCAGCCCAAATTAAAGCTTCAGTTTGATAAAATAATTGCACGCTTAAATAATAGCATAACTATAAGTATAACTAATATTTCAGATAGAAATATAGGTTTTAAATTAAAAGGAAAAAAGGTACAAAAATATATTAATTCTGGTTGTCCGTTAGATCTTGCGTTAGAGTCTTTTCCAATAGGAAAAGCTTCTAGAACAGTCTTTGAGAGTGTTCCAATTTTATTATTTAGAGATGGAAAATTATCTTTTAGGGTTGAATGCTGGAGGTCTTTTGGACCTTATATTTCTGATTTCTTTAAACGAATTGCTGACACCAATGACTAAAAAAATTGTATTATTAGATGGTGGTATGGGGCAAGAACTTATCAAAAGGTCCGGTCAAAAACCAACGCCTCTTTGGTCTGCTCGCGTATTATTAGATAACCCTGAGCTAGTACAAGAGCTTCACTCTGATTTTATTAAAGCAGGCGCTCAAGTCATTTCATTAAATAATTATACGGCTACACCATTTCGATTGCGGCGTGATGCTAGCATAGATTTATTCGATGAAATTCATCAATCAGCAAAGACTGTTGCAAAAGCAGCTAAGATCAATAGTGGAAAAGAAAATATAAAGATAGCAGGCAGTCTTGGTCCTGTAGTAGCTAGTTATAAGCCAGAATTAGTGCCCAGTTATAGTGAATGCCTGCATGAATATAAAAAACTTGTAAAAGCGCAGGAAGATGGAGTTGATCTTTTTATTTGTGAGACAATGTCAACAATTCGAGAAGCAAAAGCCTCTGTTTTTGCTGCTAATGAAACTGGTTTACCTACATGCATTAGCTTTACTTTGGACGACCATAACCCCCTAATGCTAAGATCAGGAGAGAGTCTCTTAGATGCTGTAAAGGAAATGGAACCTTTAAATGTGGAATCAATAATGATTAATTGTAGTATGCCTGAAACAATTAATCATGCTGTACCTCTACTTGTTAACTTATTTCCACGTGTCGGTGCATATGCAAATGGTTTTCAGTCTATTGATGGTTTAAAAGCAGGAGGAACTGTAGAAAGCTTAAAAGCTAGAAAAGATTTAACACCAGATTTATATTTAAAGTATGCACTTGAATGGGTAGATATGGGGGTAAGTATAGTTGGTGGTTGTTGCGAGGTTGGACCAAAACATATTGAAGTTATTTATAACGAATTGCTTAAGAATGGTTTTTCGTTTGAAACTATTTAACGAAAGGAAACTCTGTGATCTCTGCTGGTCTTCTTCCCGTTGGACATATCACCTCTAATTTATTACCTATTTCCCAATATTTGCGATCAATCATGCTGATTGCTACTATTTTTGAAAGGTCTGGAGACCAAGCTGCGGATGTCACCTGTCCAACTTTGATGTTACCGTGAATTACTTTCCATGGTTTTGTGCAGTTTGGAATTGAGTTTCCTTCTATAAATAAGGCACGAATTTGTCTCTGTGGCCCCTCTAAGCTTTGTTTTTTTAATGCTTGGGCGCCTATGAAGTCTATTGCAAGTCCTGGCGAACAAAATTTACCTAAACCTGCCTCATACGGACTATTTTTTTGAGTGATGTCATTTCCATATGAAAGTAGGCCTCCCTCTATTCTTTCTATAAGATTGGGACATCCAGCTCGAACATCAAGTTCTTGTCCTTCGTTGAATAGCCGATCCCATATAGCCTCTCCATTCTTAAAGCCGTCGGTATATATTTCATATCCACCTTGTTTTGAATACCCTGAACGCGAAATAATATGATGCTTTCCATTAAATAGGAATTTTTTATGTCTAAAGAACTTTAAGGTAACTACTTCTTCACCGAATACTCTTCGCATTAATTCATCTGCCTTAGGGCCTTGAACTGCAAGAGGATTTATGTCTGGTTCTGTGATGGTAACATTCATATTTTTTGCTACCGCAATTCCTTTTATCCAATAAATCAAATCTGAATCAGCTATTGAAATCCACCATTTATTTTGTGAATGCTTTATTGCAACTGGATCGTTTAACATTCCGCCAGTATCATCGACAACAGGGATATAATAACATTGATCATCTTTCATTTTGGAGAGATTTCTTGGCGTTATAAGCTGTATGAGGTTTTGAGAGTCTGGTCCTTGTAATTCAATCTGTCTTTCACAACTCACATCCCAAATTTGAACATTATTTTTCAAGTGATGATAATCTTCCTCTAACGATCTGAAAATAGTCGGTAAGAGCATGTGATTATATACTGTATATGCTGTAACGCCCGCAGCTGTTACTCGCTCAGTAAATGGAGTGCTTCTTATTCGTCTTGATATAGATAATACTGGTTGCATAATGATTTCACATATTTTTTTTCGCTTTATCTTAAGTTTTTATAATTGGAAATAAAAAATATAGATCTTATTTTAACTTATGGTTAAAATAAGATCTATTTATAACGTCAGAATGTGGTGAATATATAAATTTAATAGATTTACTTATTACTCAACCTATGATTAGGAGGCATAATACTTTAGGTATTAAAATGGGGGCGTATGGTGAAGATACCAAGCAACTTTGACCTTAGATCATTACAAGTTTTTGTGGTTACTGCTGACCAAGGGGGAATGACGCAAAGCGCCCGTGTTCTTAGAATGACACAATCAGCTGTTTCTCAGATAATAGCCGGGCTAGAGGATGCTGTTGGGTCAAGACTTTTCGATAGAACTGTTCGGCCCATAGTACTAACTGCATCAGGAAAAATTCTTCTAGAAAGAGGTCGCCAGATAATTAGAGACACTCAAGAGACTTTTCGTGAAACTCAAACCCTTGAGCAACGCAAATTAGCCCAGTTAACAGTTGCAATGTCAGATTCTATGGCGTCGGCACTGGCAGCTAAACTTTATAAGAATTTAGAAGATATTTCTAGTTATTGGCGAATATGGGCTGGTTTATCCCCTTACCACCGCGATGAGTTTTTATCCCACAATATTGATATGATAGTAACGACTAGTAATGTAATGGAAGATGTTGCAGGACTTGATCGCCATTTAATTTTTCAAGAACCTTATGTTTTAGTTTTTCCTAAAAATTATGAGGGATCCATTGATATAATGGATGGTCCAAGGAATTTACCTTTTTTGCGTTACTCACTCAGATCGGCTATGGGTCTTCGTATTGAGTCCCAGCTTAATAGGTTAAGAGTTAAGTTTCCTGATAAAGTAGAGTTTGATACTGCTCCAGCACACACTCAGTCGGTAGCGGAAGGAGTTGGGTGGGGAATTACTACACCTCTTTGTTTATTGCAGTCTATTGAGCTTATTGATCTGGTTCAAGTACATCCGCTTAAAAGGGGCCAGTTTAAAAGACATTTTGACTTGATAGCCAGAGAAAATAGTATGGGTGACATACCTGAGCGAGTTGCTGCTGAGGCATCACGAATATTGAAAGAAGAGTGCATGCCAGTCCTTTTTGATAAAATTCCTTGGTTAGAGGATAAACTCGAGTGGAATTCTATTGATGGTTAAATTCTGCTCTTTAAAAAAACTTGCAAATTTAATAAAAAATAAATGTCACATACTATTCAAATTTATAATTATATTAATAAGAGAAATTTCAAAAAAAGAATATAAATAGTCACTGAAGATTCGTTAACTCGATATCTCGATAAATTTACTAAAAAGGGCGGGTTACCCGTTTTATTATTATGAAGATACAAAACTTACCTGCACCAGGAGCTCCAGATATTGAAATTGCTCGAGCTGCAATTATGAAACCGATACTAAAGTTGGCGGAAAATAAATTAGGTATTCCTGCTGAAGCTTTAGTGCCGTATGGTCATTTTAAAGCAAAATTATCTCTAGATTATATCGAAAGTGTCAAAAATAATCCTAATGGTAAGCTTGTTTTAGTAACAGCAGTTACACCAACACCTGCGGGTGAAGGTAAAACTACTACATCAGTTGGTTTAAATGATGCGCTAAATAAAATTGGTTTAAATTCTATGGTTTGTTTGCGTGAGCCCTCATTAGGCCCTTGTTTTGGCATGAAGGGTGGTGCTGCGGGTGGTGGCAGAGCTCAGGTTTTACCAATGGAGGATATTAACCTTCACTTTAATGGTGATTTTCATGCGATCACATCCGCCCACTCATTAATATCAGCTATGTTGGATAACCACATGCAGTGGGGAAATAAACTGGATATTGACCCTCGTAGAATATCATGGAGACGAGTCGTTGATATGAATGATAGGGCTTTAAGGAATATTGTTATTGGTTTGGGCGGACCCACACAGGGAATTGTTAGAGAAGGTGGTTTTGATATAACAGTAGCTTCGGAGATTATGGCTATTTTCTGCCTCGCAGTTGATTTGTCAGATTTACAAAAAAGAATTGGTGATATTATAGTTGCCAAAACACGGTTGAAAAAAAGCGTTACAGTTAGAGATTTAGGCTGCGACGGGGCAGTGACTGTTCTTCTAAAGGATGCATTCCAACCTAACCTCGTCCAATCTATTGAACATAATATGGCTTTTATACATGGTGGTCCCTTTGCTAATATTGCGCATGGTTGTAATTCCGTCATAGCTACTAAAACTGCTTTGAAACTAGCAGATGTTGTAGTAACTGAAGCAGGTTTCGGAGCTGATTTAGGTGCTGAAAAATTTCTTGATATAAAATGTCGTCAATCTGGACTAAGGCCAGATGCAGTTGTTCTTGTTTGCACAATAAGAGCAATGAAAATGCAAGGTGGTGTATCTAAAAATGATTTAGGTCCAATGAATACTGAAGCGGTTCGGGAGGGATGTGTAAATGTTGAACGGCATATACAAAATCTTAAAAAATTCGGTGTTAATCCAATAGTATCTATAAATCATTTCATTCACGATACTGATGAAGAAATTGCTATAGTCAAAGAGTTTTGTGATCGTGAGAATGTGCCTCTGGTGATTGCAAAGCATTGGGCTGAGGGTGGCGATGGTGCCGAAGGTTTAGCAAACGCTGTGAAAGCTGAACTTGATAGCGAAAAGACAGAAATTCAATTGATTTATAATGATGATGATAGTCTTTTAACTAAGGTTGAAAAGGTAGCTACAGAAATTTATCGCGCTAAAGCAGTAACTATTAGTGCAGCCGCGAGTACATCATTTAAACAAATAGAAAAAATGGGCTATGGTCATTTGCCAATCTGTATAGCAAAGACTCAATCAAGCTTTTCTACGGATCCAAAACAGCTTGGGGCAACATCTGATCATGTACTTGAAGTGAGGGAAGTTACGCTAAATGCTGGTGCAGGTTTTGTTGTTGCAATATGTGGAACGATAATGCGAATGCCTGGTTTGCCCAAGCACCCTGCAGCACTTGATATCAGTTTAGACAATAATGGTAATATTGTTGGTCTGGCTTAGTTAGTAATAGAAAACTTATATTTGGAGCTATACATGAGCGATCAAGATGAAGAAATAATATTAAAAGACTTAGATGATAATGATCTCGTAGCTCAAATGCAGGATGATCTTTATGATGGAATGATACCAGAGGTGACAGAGGGGACTCAAATTTTACTTGATCGTGGATGGGATGCAAACATGGTGCTTAATGATGCACTGGTTGAGGGAATGCGCATTGTAGGTGTTGATTTTCGAGATGGCATTTTATTTGTTCCTGAGGTTCTACAAAGTGCAAACGCAATGAAAGGAGGAATGCAGCTACTAAGACCTATCCTAGCAGCTAGTGAAAATAATACCAGTGTTGGAAAGTATGTAATAGGTACCGTTAAGGGAGATATACATGATATTGGAAAAAACCTTGTTGGAATGATGCTTGAAGGTGCCGGTTTTGAGGTTGTAGACTTGGGTATTAATACTCCGGTTGAAGATTACCTTGCCGCTATTGATGAACATGAACCAAATATACTTGGTATGTCAGCACTTTTAACAACAACTATGCCATATATGGGAGTCGTTATAGAAGAGCTTGATAAACGCGGGATCTTAAAAGAATTGCCTGTTATGGTGGGAGGAGCACCATTAAATCAAGAATTCGCTGATGCAATAAATGCACATACTTATGGAAGAGATGCAGCAATGAGTGCTGAACTTGCTAAGGCGATTATGGGTAAAAACCGTTAATGACACAGTCTCGACATAACACTCTAGTTTTAGCCTGCGGTGCTTTGGCTAAAGAGGTCCTTGCACTTAAAGCATCAATGAATTTGGCGGATGATGTCTTTGATTTGCAATGCCTTCCCGCTAACTATCACAATCAGCCTAACAAAATCGTACCTGCTCTAAAAGAGACTTTGGACGGCAGGGGCGCAGATTATGATCATGTTCTTATTGGCTATGGCGATTGCGGAACAGGGGGCGGCCTAGATCGTTTGCTTGAAGATTACCCTAAAGCTGAACGTCTCCCAGGCGCGCATTGCTATGCATTTTATGCTGGGCTCGCTGAATTCGATGTTATGATGGAAGAGGAACTCGGAAGTTTCTTCTTGACGGATTATCTCGTACGCCATTTCAAAACATTGATTATCAAAGGCTTTGGCTTAGACCGTTATCCTGATCTTAAAGAGATGTATTTTAAGAACTATAAGCGACTGATTTACATGTCCCAAGAGCCAACGGATAGCTTAATTAACGCGGCGCGCGAAGCGGCTGAATTTTTAGGTCTCAGGTTTGAACATCATCATGTGGGTTATGGCGATCTCGCCACGTGTATTTCTGCATTACCAGACAAGGAGAGAGCATATGGCTAATATTAATGCCTCCATAGAAGTTTCGCCAAAGCAAGCGGTAGAGAGCAAAGCCATTGTAGATTTATTTCCGCAAGGCGGACGTGTATACATCACAGATGTTGGTACGGACACTACAGATTACCTTGTTAAAGCGGCTAAGCGTGTTCGTAATCTTGGCTATGAGCCAATACCGCATTTCGCTTCGCGTCGAATGATAAATGCAGATATTCTTGAAGACCGCGTTAAGCGCATAGTCAATGAGGCGGGCGTTAAGGATGTTCTTGTTATTGGTGGAGGGCTTGAGAAAGAAGCGGGTGAATTCGCTTCGACGATGGAGCTCCTTGAGACTGGAGTGTTCCAACGTAATGGTATTACTCATATGGGCATTGCGGGTCATCCAGAAGGATCGCCTGATTTCGATAGTGATACTGCGATGGAAGCTTTGCATGAAAAACAAGACTTTGCAGAGAAGACAGGCCTAAATTTGCGCATTGTTACTCAATTTGGGTTTGATGCACCTAAATTCATTGATTGGACCCAAGACATTCAGGCAGCTGGTATTACTATGCCCGTCCACCTCGGTGTTGCTGGGCCTGCTAAGTTAACAACGCTAATCAAATTTGCCGCGATGTGTGGTGTCGGTAATTCTTTAAGTTTTTTAAAAAAAAGAGTTGGTGCTATGGCTACTATGGTTGCAGGTTTTGATCCAAATGAAGTCGTTAATTTAATCGAGTCTCATTGGAAAGGCCCTAATCCATCATTAATAAGTCAACTTCATGTATTTCCATTCGGTGGTGTTAAAAAGTCAACCTCATGGTTAATTGAACGAGGAAGTTGGAAGATTAATGATAACTTAAACTAATATACAGTGTATAAGGATATATAATGGCTCGTACAATTTTAGCATCAGAAACTAAAGAAGTGGTGATAGGTTTTGATCAACCCTTTACAATGATAGGTGAACGCATCAACCCGACAGGACGTAAGTTATTTTCTAAGGAGCTCAAGGAGTTCAACTATTGGCGTGTAAAGAAAGAAGCACTCGCTCAAGTTGAAGCTGGGGCACAAATTCTCGATGTCAATGTTGGTGTGCCTTTGGCAGATGAGGCTTTAATCATGTCAGAGGTAATCCCGTTAATACAGAGCCTTACAGACACCCCTCTATGTATTGATAGTTCAATCATGGATGCCCTTGAAGCTGGTCTAAAGGTATATAAAGGGCGTCCGCTTTTAAACTCTACTACAGCTGAAGAAGAAGTTATGGAACGAATTCTACCATTGGTAGCCAAATATGATTGCGCAGTAGTTGCTATTTCTAACGATGATACAGGAATTTCTGAGGACCCAGATGTTAGGTTTGAGGTAGCTAAAAGAATAGTTAATAGAGCATCTGATTATGGAATTAAACCAGAGGATGTCGTGGTTGACCCTCTTGTAATGCCAATTGGAGCAATTAATAGTGCTGGAACTGATGTTTTCAAGCTTGTAGGCCGTTTGCGAAATGAATTAGGTGTTAACACAACATGCGGGGCGTCTAATGTAGCATTTGGTTTACCACAAAGGCATACAATTAATAATGCTTTTCTTCCAATGCTGGCAGCTGCTGGAATGACCTCTGCAATAGTTAATCCATTACATGAGGGGCTGGTACCTGCTGTTAGAGCCTCTGATGTGCTTAATGGAGTTGACCCTAGTTGTGCAAATTGGATTAAGAATTATCGACCTGTACTTGCTGAAGGTGAGGAAGGTGGACGCCGCGGTCGCAGCGGACGTCGTCGCCGTGGCTGATTCAGTCTTTACAGAGTCTTATTTATGTGGCGCAGTATCACATAGCGATGTTGATTTGTCTGATATTTCCAAAGCAAGTGTAAATCATGAAAAGTTAGAAATTACAGACAAAGTTAATTTGCTGCCAATACCGGAAACGTCTAATTCACCCCATTGCAAATTCTACGGAAGTTATATTTTCCAGAACACTCATATTCATAACACGATAAGTATTTTGTTGGGCTCTATTGACAACTCGCAAGAATTCGCAGTCAAAGGGAATATCTATATTTCAGAAACGAGTAACTATCATAAAATTCAATATGGGTTGCCTCAATATGACATTTATCCACTTGAGAGCACCCTTAATTAATGAGTACTCATACGCTTATATTTACACCTTCAGGTTTGAAGACGAAAGCTGAAGAAGGTGAAACTGTTTATGAGGCTGGCTTACGGGCAGGCGTTGATATTCAATCTATTTGCGGTGGTAAAGGGCTTTGCAAACGCTGCCAAATTGAGGTAGATACGGGTAAGCATGCAAAGTTTAAAATAGAAGTCACTGAAGATAATTATAATAAAATATCCCCGACAGAAAAGAAGGCTATTCATGACGGAGAATTACCTGAGGGGCGCCGGCTGTCATGTAGAACTAAAGTGCATGGGGATTTAGTAATAAATATTCCAGCGGATTCGCGCGAACGTGAAACCTCTATTCAAAAGAAAAGTACGCAGTTTGAGATAGAGCTAAATCCTGCGATTAAACTCTATATGGTACAGCTGCCTGTTCCAACTCTTGAAGATAACCCAAGTGATGGTGAGGCTTTAGTGCAGGCGCTACATATTGAGCATGGCCTGACCGTGCGTCCCTCGCACCGCATGTTGATAAAGCTACAAAGTATATTGCGCCCCAGTGAGAATGAACGTACCGTCATTGCCGTCGTGCGAGATGGTCAGATTATTATAGACGTTTGGCCGCCATCTCCATTTGACCTATACGGGGCAGCCATTGATATCGGATCGACCTCTATAGCTCTTTATGTGTACAATCTAACAACGGGTGAACCCGTTTACGAAAAGGCGGCAATGAACCCGCAAATTCGTTTTGGAGAAGACCTAATGAGCCGTGTGTCTTATATAATGTTGAATAAAGGAGGGGAGATAAAGCTCACTGATGCTGTACGCACTCAGGTCCGCGTTATGATAGCGGAGGCGATCAAAACTTTAGAGCTTGGCGACAATCAATTACTTGACGTAATTTGTGTCGGCAACCCTATTATGCACCATCTCTTTATTGGTGCGAATCCGATTGAACTCGGCGTGGCACCCTTTACATTAGCTATTAAAGACTGGATTGATATTCCAGCTGAACGACTTGATCTTGGTTTATCGGATATGGCGCAAGTTTCATTATTTCCACTAATTGGAGGTCATGTTGGGGCGGATACATCGGCAGCTTATTTAACTCAATTAGAACGTATGAAAGATCGTTCGGTGCTATTAGTGGATATTGGTACTAATGCAGAAATAATTCTCTCACATAATGGTAAAGTAGCAGCGGCTTCATCACCTACAGGGCCTGCGCTTGAGGGTGCAGAAATTAGTTCAGGTGTCCGGGCAACTAATGGAGCAATTGAAAGAGTAAGAATAGATCCAACCACTAAAGATTATAAGATAAAAATTATAGGTCATCAGAAATGGATCGATAAAAATAATATCCACACTTTAGATCAACCTATTCCAGGTATATGTGGCTCTGGAATTTTTGAAGTAATGGTTGAATTGGCTAATGCCGGATTAATTGATCAATCAGGTTTGTTTAAACCTGAAATTGCGCCAGATAAATTCATAAAAAAAGGAAATGTTTGGACATATATCCTTGTTGATCATCCTGATAAACCTATAATAATTGAACAAACCGATATAAGAGCGGTTCAGCTTGCTAAGGCAGCTTTATATGCGGGAGTTCAATTATTAGCAGAAAGTTTAAACTGTGAGTCATTCGACGAAGTTTTACTCGCCGGTGCTTTTGGTACTCACTTGGATGGTAAATATGTATCAGCAATTGGTATAATCCCTAATGCTTCGTCCAATATCATATCTAGCATAGGTAATGCAGCAGGAATGGGGGCCGCAATGGCAGTATTAAATACTAATGAACGAAAAAAAATTATCAATGCAGTGAAATATATAAATAAAATAGAGACAGCCACAGAGCAAAAATTTCAAGATTATTTTATAAGCGCAATGAAATTCCCTACTGCACCTCCTCAGGTTAAGAACAAAAAAAGAAATAAACGAAGAAAAGCATAATAATGGTTTATTTTTGTCTCTATAATTAAAAGAACTAATAATATGAAATAAATGCTATTTTATATTATAATAATTATTAATATAATTTTAAAAAGGTTGAGCATATGGCTAGAAGAGAAAGATCAGGAGGTAGGGCAGGACGTGCTGCTGCTCGAGCAGTCGAGAAGCCGCCTCGCGAACCATACATTAAACGAAATATACCGACTTATTCAGTGTTGAATGATACTGACCTTGCTCAGCTTGAAGTCAATGCAGATAAATTATTAGAGGAGGTAGGTTTAGAAATTCAAGATGACCAAGAATCAGTTGATTACTTTGTAAAAGCTGGTGCCAAGGCGGATGGCGACCGTGTTAGATTTCCAAGAGGCATGTGCCGAGAAATTATCAAAGCGACTGCTCCAAAAGAATTTACACAGTTTGCACGTAATCCAATAAATAATGTTAAAATAGGGGGAGATAATACTGTACTTGTTCCTGCTTATGGCCCTCCTTTTGTTTACTCTAAAGAGGGGGGCAGGAGGTATGCAAATATAGAAGACTTCAGAAATTTTGTTAAACTCGCTTATATGTCTCCAAACTTACATCATAGCGGTGGAACAGTTTGTGAACCAGTTGATTTGCCCGTAAATAAAAGGCACTTTGATATGAATTATAGTCATATTAAATATTCTGATAAGGCCTTTATGGGTTCAGTTACTCAACCTGAGAGAGCTGAAGATACAGTTGATATGGCTAAAATTGTTTTCGGAGACGATTTTGTTGAAGAAAATTGTGTTTTGGTAAACTTGATTAATGCAAACTCTCCAATGACATGGGATCGAGTTATGCTGGGCTCTTTAAAAAATTATGCGCGCCATGGACAATGTGCCATGCCAAGTCCATTTGTTGTTTCGGGTGCTATGTCCCCAGTAACTGCTGCTGGAGTTGCTGCACAAAGCTTGGCTGAAGGTCTGGCAGGTATGGCTTTAACTCAACTCGTTCGCCCTGGTGCACCAGTTATATATGGGAATTTTGTTACTTCCATGTCAATGCAAACAGGAGCCCCTACTTTTGGTACTCCTGAAGCTTCATTAATAATAAATATGAGTGCTGCCTTGGCTAGAAGACTAGGTGTACCGTTTAGGTCAGCAGGAGGATTTAATGCTTCGAAAGTTCCAGATGCTCAAGCTGGTTATGAGGCTGCTAATAGTTTGCAAACTGGCTTGTTGGCAGGAGTAAACTTCATGTTGCATACGGCAGGCTGGCTTGAAGGAGGACTTGCAATGGGATATGAAAAGTTCATCATGGATGCAGACCAAGCTGGTATGATGGCAAAATTTGCAAAGGGCGTTGATATGTCAGCAAATGGACAGGCTCTGGATGCTATAGCTGAGGTAGGCCCTGGACAACATTTCTTGGGTTGTGATCATACGCAAAAAAACTTTAAAACAGCTTTTTATCAATCAAATATTTCAGATAATAGTAGTTACGAGCAGTGGGTAGAAGATGGTAGTCTTTCCGCAGAAGACAGAGCTGAAAGTGTTTATAAGAAAATGTTAGAAGAATACGTAGCACCAGAGCTGGATCCGGAAATTGATAGAAAATTGCTTGATTACATGGAAATGCGGAAGTCTAGTTTTCCTGATAGTAATATTAGTTAGTTACCCAGGCCTCTCTACTAAAAACTTCAATAATCATTGGTTTGAAGTAATCCAGAGGTAGCGTGTCATAATTTGGATCAAAACTTTTTTGGTCCCATTTTTCACAGAATTTTACTGCTGATTTATAGTATGGATGATTTTTAAATTTTTGTCTCTCTTCTGGGTTCAAACCTATCTTATCGCCGTAATATTTTAATTGAAAAATACCATGATGTTTGATTACCCAGGTGCATTCTTCTCTAACATAAGGCGCTACAACAGATGCTGCTAAAGTATCATGATTAAGTGGTGCAAGATCATCGCCTATATCATGAATTAATGCGCTAACTACCCAATCAATATCTGCTTTATCCCTTAATGCCCTAGTTGCTGTTTGCAAACTATGTTCTAGTCGATCTATTTTATAACCTGAAAAACTGTCTTTTAATTTTTCAAGTGAACTAATAATACGATTAGGCAAATCCAATATAAATTCTTTCTCATGTTTAGCGAGAAAAGAATAATCTTCAATTGTTCCATCTTCCATCTTGGTAAAGGCTACTGATTTCATGTTATAACTCTGTTGGCACTCTTGTTGCTTTGCTACCATTGGATAGCATTCTGTAGAGACTTGTGACTCCATCATGGTCGGTATAACAGCCCTGTAAATATCTGCTTCCTTCATTGCCATTATATTTTGTTCTTCCATGCAACAATCTGTAATTATCCATCATCAAAAGTGTCCCTTTTTGAAATGGAAATTGGATCTGAAAATTAGAGTCATTACTCAATTCATTTAATCTTTTTCTTCCTGTATAAAATAAATCTAATGATTTTTTATCTAAAGCGGGTACATAATCTAATCTATTGCTTAATCGAATTCGGTTTACAATATTCTTATGATTTCTTTCAATGATTGAACCCCAATTTTCTAATATGGCTGAAGGTCCTTCATATCTAAAACGCACTTTTATTCGTTCTAATATATTGGAATGTTCTGGTAGTTCAGTTTGCAATTGTTCAACTAAGGCAATTCCGTCAACTAAAGTTGAAAGACCCCCGGATACATTATTTTCTAAGCAATGTAAAAATTGAATTCCCGGTATTGGTTCTCGGTACGGGTTATCAGTGTGAGATGATAAAGCACTATCAGTGTATGCAGTATCGGTGGGATCTTTCTTTATTTTTACATTAAATAATTTACCCCAATGGGTATGTCTCACATAACCAAATTTTGATGCCAAATGTAAAAGCGAGTTATTTTCCGAAGGAGTATTCTCCATAATACAAAATCCATACTTAAAGAAATCTCCCAACATAGTTTTTAACTTTATTGGATCTTCAAGACATTCCCAGTCTATCCGATTTATTTGGAGTGAAGATTTCCAGCTTTCTATTTCGGGGGGACTTTCATTATCTTTTATCCAACCAATTTCACTTTTGATTTTGTTTATATCAAAATTACCTAGAAATGAATCGCTAAAAGTGATTTCTAAACTTGGATAATTCGATATTTTTGCACTTACTACTTTTAAATTAGTATCAAAAAATGAATGTTCATACTTCCGTTGTTTACTTATCGGGTCCAATAAGTCTTTATTTAAAGCCCTTTCTCTTAGCCACAATGGATGAAGTTCTATTACATTATTTTTATTTTCTAAAATTAATGATCCTGGTTCTGGAGATATATAAACTATGTCGTAATTATTATTCATCATAAATCCCACAAATCTGACAAAACAAGTTTACATCTACTATCTAAAACGGCAGGGTCAATATGGAAACTTAAATTATAAGAAAAATTAATACGATGGACAAAAAAGAAAATATTTCGATGAAAAAACAAAAAATTATAAAATCTTTTGGTATGGAAATGCATAACCCTGTTTTCATTGTTAGCGCATTATTAATTTTATTATTTTCTTTAATAACCCTAATTTTTCCGGATCAATCCAACCATGCTTTGAATGGCGCAAAACTTTGGACATTATCTAAATTTGATTGGTTTTACTCACTTATTCCAGTTTTAATTCTAACCCTCTGTATAATTTTAGCTATTTCTCCACTGGGCAAGATAAAATTAGGAGGCCCAGATGCTAAACCAGAGTATAAAGTAGGTTCATGGATTGCCATGCTTTTTGCTGCTGGAGTAGGTATTGGCTTTATGTTTTATGGCTCTGCAGAACCTCTTGGTTATTACACTGATTGGTATGGCACTCCATTCAATGTGTCAGCGGAATCTAGTGAGGCGAGAAGTTTGGCATTTACAACATCTGTTTTTCATTGGGGTCTTTCAGCTTGGTCCATTTATGCGATTGTGGGATTAACATTAGCCTTCTTCGCGTATAATATGGGATTACCATTAACTATTAGATCTGCTTTTTTTCCTATTTTTGGAGATAAAATTTGGGGATGGCGTGGTCATATTATTGATATGTTTGCAGTTGTTTCCACAGTATTCGGTCTAGCATGTACAGTCGGTATTGGGGCAACTCAAGCAACTGGGGGGTTAAGTTATATATTTGATATTGAGGCAACCAAAAACCTCCAAATTATACTAATCGTTGTTATAACAATTATTGCAATTTTTTCTGTCCTTCGAGGAATGAATGGGGGAGTAAAGCTATTAAGTAATTTGAATATGTCTTTTGCAGGATTATTATTAATTTTTGTAATTATTGCTGGCCCAACTGCAGGCATATTTAAAAGTATTATAGAAACATTAGTCAATATAGTTCCAGACAGCATTCGCTTAACTAATTGGGTTGGTAGAACGGATCAAAATTTTTTCCATGATTGGACTATATTTTATTGGGCGTGGTGGATTGCATGGTCTCCATTTGTTGGAATGTTTATTGCAAAAATATCTAAAGGAAGAACAATTCGTCAGTTTATGATGGGGGTATTAATTGCACCATTTAGCATAGGCTTGATATGGTTTACAGCTTTTGGGGAGTCTGCTATCTCTCAATTTGAAGCAAAAACAGGTGACTTGTCCATGGGTATGAGTGATTCCTCTTTGGCTTTATTTCAAATGTTAAACAGTTTGCCTTTTTCAGGTATAACATCTGTTATAGCCATTTTTTTATTGGTTATTTTTATTGTAACATCGGCAGATTCTGGTTCGTTAGTTGTGGATAGTTTGACATCAAGTGGCCAAGATTCTACCCCTGTTAGACAACGCGTCTTTTGGGCCTTAATGATTGGATTAACATCTATCGCACTACTTTATGGTGGCGGAAATGAGGCATTAAAATCATTACAAGCTGGAACAATAACCGCTGCATTGCCCTTTAGTTTAATAGTACTTCTTTATGGCGTTTGTCTGGTTATAGGATTAATTTCTTATTCAAAAAAAGAATATATTTAATTTTAGCATTAATTATTATTTAATAACGATTTGTAATCCCATTCTGCATTCTTTTTAAAAATTAGTTTATTTAATGCAAGAGCGACTAATATCATTGAGATTAAATTTATTGCCATAAGGTGAATGTAATGAAGCTTAACATTCTGTGTCGCAATTGATTGATTTTCTACAAGCGGCAATAGCATCCAATAGTAAAATATTACTCCTAAAATAACAGATATTATTACTGAACGTGCATCAATATTTCTGAACAGAAGCCCCACTATAAAAGCTGATAAGATTGGCATGGATAATAAACCATATAAACGTTGGACTGTGTTTATAATACTTTGTTCAGGGTTATTGAAAACTGGTATCATTATGAATGCCATAATTACCATAATAATAGAGACCCACATAGAAAGTTTTTTCACGTCTGGGTTTTTACTTACATAAGTTTCATGTATATCACAAACCCAGAGAGCGGCAGAGGCATTAAGAATGGAGTTAAATGTCGTTAATACTGCAGTAACAATTGCCGCTGCGAAAGCTCCTGAAAGAAAGTTTGGAAGTAAATCACTCACAAGTATACCATAAGCTGAGTCACCTATGTCTCCATATAGTTTATAGGCGACAATACCTGGAATAACAATTATGGGCGGTACTATTAAAAGTCTTATTGCAGCCGCGGCTAATATACCTTTTTGTGCCTCTTTTACGGATGGAGACGCCATAGCCCTCTGGGTTATTGTTTGATTAGTTGACCAATAAAACATTTGAATGAAGATCATACCAGTAAAGAGAGTTGTAAATGGTATATCGGACTTTGGTGACCCTATAAGTGTAAGTCTTTCTTTCGGTATACCAGAGAAATCATAGTTAATTGTATTTAATGCTATTATAGTTACTGTTACAGCCAGGCCAAGTAATAGAATTCCTGAAAAAGTATCAGAGATTGCAACTGCACGGAGTCCGCCGAATATAGAGTATGCTGCACCCGTTACGGAAAATAAGATTGCTAAAACATATAAATTAACGTCAATATTAAACATGCTTTGTATAAAAAGTGAGCCTCCGTATAGTATTGCAGGAAGAAATATAAATATATTACCGAGAAGAAAAAGTAATGAAATAAGTGCTCGTATATGTTTGTTTTTGTATCTAATTTCTAATAATTCTGTCGTTGTTGTACAGTTATACCTATAATAAATTGGTATAAAAACAAAACATAACATACATAGCCCTGCGACTGCAGCTAACTCCCACCATGCAAGTAAAGCCATTTGATTGCCATTCATTCCTACGAGTTGATCTGTTGACAAATTAGTTAGTGTTATTGAACCAGCTACAAAGTACCACTTTAGACTGCCGCCTGCTAAAAAATATTCTTTTTCTTGATTGGTATCTGGATTTGATTTTAGACAGTACCAAACAGTTATAGCAGCAATTGTTAACAATAATAATATGAATATAATAATTTGTGTTAATTCAAGTTGCATTTTGATAAACTGCCAATCTAGTTGTTTGATATTTTAATGTCATGTACTAATATTGTTAAAAGTAATAGGGAAAATTGTGATTATTGTATCAGAAAAAAATATATTTTCTCTGACGAATAAATATTATTCCTATGTTTTTCGTGTAGGTGATGGTGGTATTTTAGAGCATATTTATTATGGGTCTAGCTTAATAAATCCAAATAATTCTGTTTCACATCATTATCAAACTCACCGGGATGGAGTTCTACACTTCCAAGGTAAAAAAAATTATAATTTATCTGAGTTGCCTCAAGAATATCCAACATTTGGATCGACAGACTTTAGATTTCCAGCCTTTCATTGCAAAAATAGTGATGGTAATACTGCAACAGTTCTAAAATATAAAAACCATAGAATTATCAAGGGCAAAAATTACTTAAGTGCTCTGCCGTCAGCAAGAGGTGGTGAATGTAGTACCTTGATCGTTTGCTTAGAGGATAATCTACATAAGATTGAGGTTGATCTGGCTTATACAATTTATGATAATTATGGTGTACTCGTTAGATCTGCTAACATTAAAAATAATGGAAATAATAAACTTGAATTAAACAATATATATAGCTCCTCAATAGATTTACCAGCTTCTGAGTATGAGATATTACACCTACACGGCTCATGGTCTCGCGAGCTTTCCGAGGAGAGTATGATTGTTCCAAGTGGTCGTTTTGTTATTGAAAGTAATCGCGGATCGTCTAGTGCTGCCCATTTTCCCTTTATAGCGGTTTGTGAAGAACAATGTAATGAGATTCATGGTAATATATATTCCTCAAGTCTTATTTATAGTGGTAATCATTCTATTTCAGTAGAAAAGGGTGAATTCAATGATGTTAGACTATTAACAGGTATAAACTCTTTTAATTTTAATTGGTCGCTGAACCCAGGAGATAACTTCCAAACTCCTGAAGCAGTTCATGTTTATAGCAAAAATGGACTTCGCGGTATGTCAAATATTTGGCATTCATTTATTCGAGATAAAATTACTCCCAAAAATTTCAATATTAAACCGCGTCCTACCTATCTAAATACTTGGGAATCATCTTATTTTGATATAGATCATCAAAAAGTTCTCAAACTCGCAGATAAAGCTTTATCCATTGGATTGGAAATGATTGTCTTAGATGATGGGTGGTTTGATAGGAGAATTGATGATTCTTCATCATTGGGTGATTGGTATGCAGATACAAAGAGATTTCCTGATGGTATTCAAGATTTAGCAATTCAGATAAAAAGAAAAGGGCTTAAGTTTGGAATCTGGATAGAACCAGAAATGATTAGCACTAAAAGTGAATTATTCAAGAAACACCCCGATTGGGTTCTGAAAGCTCCAGGTCGTATACCCTCGCTAGGTAGAAATCAATTAGTCTTAGATTACTGTAATGCGGATGTAGTAAATTATATTTTTGATAAACTAGATAAATTACTTTCTGGAGGTAACATTGATTACATTAAGTGGGATATGAATCGTAATATGTCTGAGGTTGGTTCTCCTGTAGTTTCTGCAAAGCAACAACTAGAGGTTCCACACAGGTATATTTTAGGACTTTATTCTCTATTGAATCGGTTAACAAAAAAATATCCTAATGTTTTATTCGAAAATTGCGCTAGCGGTGGGAACAGATTAGACCTGGGCATGCTCAGATATATGTCACAAAGCTGGCCAAGTGATATGAGTGACCCTATAGGCAGATTGAATATTATAAATGGTTGTTCCTATTTATTTCCCCTCGATGTATTGTCAGCATATATAGGTCCATCACCCAATCACCAAAATGGAAGAATTTCTTCAATTAACAGTAGATTCAACGCAGGTGCATTTTGTGCTGCCAAAGGAATTTCATTAAGTGATAGTGATATAGATAATAACGCTAATGAATTAGCCAAACTAATAAATTTTGCAAAGGAACATGCAACTGATATGATCGGTGGCAGTTTCTATCGTCTAAAGAAATCGGCAAACGTATTTTGCTGGCAATACATTACCAAAGATAAAAAAAAGTGCTTTTTGTTATACTTCCATATATTGTCTGGCCCTAATGAGCCTTTCCAACATATAAAGTTAGTTGAATTAGAAAAAAATAGTAAATATAAACAGACATCTAATGGCAAACTATATTCAGGTAATTTATTGATGGAAAACGGGTTTACCCTTCCTTATGTTTCAATGACTAATGATAATAAAAGTATTAGTTACATGCCCAAGGGAGACTTTAGTTCAAAGCTTTTTGTATTTAAAAAAGTATAGAGGATTGAAAATAATTATATGGATAAGAAAGAAATAAATAAACTTTCGCGTGAGGAACGATTAGCAAAAAATTTACGTAGTAATCTAAAAAGACGTAAAGATGTTAAGAGAAAAAGAAATACAAATACTAAGTGATAAGCAATCATCCTTTAAATTAGAAAAGTTGAGTTTTCATTATTAAAATGCAAATTCAATAGTATTATTAAATAATTATATTTGCTAGACGGCCCTATGGACAAAATTGTAATACAAGGCGGAACACGATTAAATGGCGAAATAGTCATTGGCGGAGCAAAGAACTCAGCAATAAAGCTAATGGCAGTTTGTCTTTTAACAGATCAGCCTGTTCGTTTAACGAATATGCCTCGGTTACGCGACACAAGATCAATGTCTGAATTACTTAATCATCTTGGGGTTAGCATCGATTTATGTGGATCGAATGAAATGATTTTGCATAGTGAAAAATTATCTTCAACAACTGCTCCTTATGAATTAGTTCGTAAAATGCGTGCAAGTTTTAATGTTTTGGGTCCATTATTAGCAAGGACAGGATCTGCTAAAGTTTCTTTACCAGGTGGTTGCGCTATTGGAGCACGTCCAGTCGACTTGCATCTTAAGGCTATGGAAAGCTTCGGAGTGAAAATTAAGTTAGAAGAGGGTTATGTTATTGCCTCTGTTACAAGCGGTTTAAAAGGTGCGGAGATAACATTTCCATTTATTTCTGTAGGGGCGACAGAACATGCACTACTGACTGCCGTATTGGCCGATGGTGAGACGGTATTAAATAATGCAGCTTGCGAGCCAGAAATTATTGATTTAGCTGATTGCTTGAATGCTATGGGTGCGAAAGTTATAGGAGCAGGAACGTCACGCATATCTATAATTGGTGTATCTTCTTTACGCGGTGTAGATTATTCTGTGGTGCCCGATAGAATTGAAGCGGGAACTTATGCTTTGGCAGCAGCAACAGTAGGTGGTAGGGTTAAATTATCTAATATATGTAAAGATCATTTGGGTGCTCTTTGGCCATTAATTGAGCAGGCTGGAGCTAAGCTAACATTTAATAAAACATCTGTTCTTATAGAAAGAAATAGTACTAAATTGAAAGCAGTTGATATAGACACACAAGCTTATCCAGGTTTTCCAACAGACTTGCAGGCTCAGTTTATGACTATGATGTGCCTAGCTGAGGGCACATCAATAATTCGGGAGAATATCTTTGAAAATAGGTTTATGCACTGTCCTGAGTTGTCAAGAATGGGTGCTGATATTGATGTCAGGGGTAGGGAAGCAATAATACGTGGAGTAAAAGAGCTTAAAGGTGCTCCCGTTATGGCCACTGACTTAAGAGCCTCGGCTTCATTAATTTCTGCTGGTATGGCCGCTAAGGGCGAAACCCATGTTGGTAGGGTTTATCATTTAGATCGAGGTTTTGAGAATATAGAGATTAAACTAAGAAATTGCGGCGCAAATATAGTTAGGGAAAGTAATTAGGCGTTATGAAGAAGTTAAAATTGAAAGCTGAAAGTTTATCTGATCTTGAAGTAATTGCATCAGCTGTTCAGGATTCTATCCTTCGTATGAACGAGATAAAATATAATCAAGCTGGTAGATATATGACTTTTCGCTTTTTAAGATTTTTAAATGAAAGTAATTCCTCCGCTCGGCTCCAATCCGGATTACGAGTGGACGGTGTGATGAGTGTTCGCAGTCGAGGTTTAAACACATTAGATAAAAATTTTATGGCCGTTCTTCTTGATATAAACTTTACTAAAAAACAAAGTCCTGCTGGTGTTATAAATTTTATATTTGCTGATCAAATTGAAATACAGGCTGATGTAGAATGTATAGATATGATATTAGCAGACCTAACAGATGCAAAGAAAACAAACAAGAAACCCAAACACTAATATCTAAAGAGCATATTTAAATCGAAAATGACCATTATATCGTTGAGCTAAATATAGACAGTGAATCATTGCCAGTTACTAATGTTGAAATGCAGCATGAAAGAAGAGTTGCAATATTTGATTTATTGGAAGAGAATGAATTTCAGCCTAAGGGTAGCGAAAAAGGGCCCTATATCGTTGGGCTTGAATTAAAAGATGGTTCAAGGCTTGTTTTAGAGGTTAAAAGAAGCACCGGACTTGATGTAGGCAGATACACCATTTCCATGACTCCATTTAGGCGTATAATAAAAGATTATTTTTTGATATGTGATAGTTACCATAATGCTATTCGAACTTCGACTTCAGCGCAGATAGAGGCCATAGATATGGGAAGAAGAGGCCTACATAATGAAGGATCAAGACTTTTAAGTGATAGTCTTAGAAATTCCATAACTGTAGACTTCAACACGTCCCGTAGAATTTTTACATTAATTTGCTCTCTACATAGGCGTCCGTAATGTCTACTAAAGAGAAATTTAGTTCTGTTCTATTTGTTTGTTACTTAAACTCAATTCGGTCACCAATTGCGGAAGGTTTGGTTAAAAAAAAATATAAAAACATTAAAGCGCAATCCTGTGGAATAGCTGCAGGGGATCTTGATGATTTAATGGTAGCAATTATGCGAGAAGTTTCCATAGATATGAGTGCTCATAGATCAAAAACTCTTGAGGATTTAAGTGACTGCCAATTCGACCTTATTATTGCTTTCACAGAACCTGCTTATGAAGCTGCACGAGCTATTTTTAAAGAAACGGTTAAAGTAATAGAGTATTGGCCATTACCTGACCCTACGCAGGGTTCACTCGATGTAAGAGCTATAATGAATAATTATAGGGCCATACGGGACAATATAAATATGCGGCTGAAAAATAAATTTATATAATAAAGTCTATTATTATATATTTATTGGGTATATAGGGCTCTCAAATTATCTCAGCCTGACTGAGTCGAAGATAAAAAGGATAAAGATTGGCTAAAGAAGAACTTTTAGAATTTGAAGGTGAAGTTATCGAACTTCTTCCAAATGCTACTTTTAGAGTTAAGTTAGTAAATGATCATGAGATTATTGCTCATACAGCTGGTAGAATGCGGAAGAATCGTATTCGCGTCTTGGCCGGTGATAAAGTCACAGTTGAGATGACTCCATACGACCTAAGTAAGGGGCGTATTACTTATCGTTTTAAGTAATTGATTATGGGTGTTAGACCTAAATTAATACTTGCTAGCCAGTCCCCAAGAAGATCTTTGTTATTATCTAGAATTGGCATTTCTCCTGATTTAATTTCCCCAGCAGATATAAATGAAGATATTATTGAGGGAGAATTACCAAGAGATTATGCTTTAAGACTTGCTTGTGAGAAAGCAACTAAGATTTCAGGAGATTTTCCTAATCATATTGTACTTGCTGCCGATACTGCAGTAAGTGTTGGTCGCCGTATATTGCCAAAAGCACAAACTATTGCTGACGCCAAGTATTGTTTACAACTTATCTCGGGCCGCAGTCATAGGGTTTTCACAGGAGTTGCTCTAGTCAAAAGTAATGGTGAACTTTTAAAACGTGTGGTTGAAACTCGTTTAAAGGTGAAGCGTTTGTCTGAGGTTGAATTAAAAAATTACATCCAAAGTAGAGAATGGCAAGGTAAAGCAGGGGGCTATAGCATTCAAGGCAGTGCAGAAAGCTTTGTAACAAAGATTGTTGGCTCATATTCAAATGTGGTCGGCTTGCCTCTCTATGAGACAAGAAACATGCTTCAAGGTTCAGGTTATATTTTATGAAACGTCGTTGTGTAATTGAGTATTGCATTGGAGAGACTAGAGCAGCGATTTATGAAAATAAAAAACTAGTAGAATTGCATTTAAGAAGATTTTCCAATGACTTGGACCCTTATGTTGGTGATATTTTTATTGGTAAAGTATCTAAAATTGATCAAAGCATCGGTGGTGCATTTGTTGATTTAGGGGGTGGATTGAGTGGATTATTAAAATTTTCAAATGCATCTGGTAGCCCTCGTTTTACAGAAGGTTATTATGCTAAATTTGTAGTAACCAAAGCTTCTGATCTCTTTAAATCACCTTTAGTCAGTTTCGTCAAAAAGATAGAAAAATCAGAGTTAGGTAAGATTTCAGGTGATGATTTAAAGGGTTATCTTAGTAAAAGATTTTCAGATCTTGAGTTTACCGAAGCGAGTGTTTCAATTTTAGATGATGCTACTGATACTGAATTGGCAATTGATGGTGGTGGGTCAATATCGATTGAACAAACTAGAGCCTTGGTTGCTATAGATGTTGATAAAGGTAGTGCAATTAGTAGTTATGATGTTTGTCAAAAAGCTATACCTATGTTAGCAAGAGAAATAAGATTAAGGGGTCTTGGTGGGTTATTAGTTATTGATTTGCCGAATCTAAGGCAACCTAAACAACGAAATGCTATATTTAAGCTTGCTGAAAAAGTTTTTAGTTCTGACCCAAATAATGTTAAATTAGCACCTTTATCACGTTTTGGAGTGCTTGAGTTAACACGAAATAAAGTTACAATTTCACTTTGTGAATTAATGAATGATAAGCATGGCAATCCTACTGTAGAAACTATGGCTCTTGGTGCAATTCGCCAACTTGTGCGTGAAGGGGTGTCTAACCCCGGTGCAAGATTAACCTTGACTGTACCATCATTGATTATGAACTGGATGAATTCCTGCGTATTTGATTGGAAAAACATGCTAAATGACAGGATAGGCCCGCGTTATATTGTTACCGAGGGTGAATATATTGATATAAGAGCAGATAGATGAGTAAGAATTGCCCAATTTGCACAAAAAAAACAACAATTAAATTTACACCCTTTTGCTCAATTAGATGCGCTAACCTCGATTTAAGTAAATGGCTTGAGGGTTCTTATAGTTTTCCTACCAATGAAACTGGAGAAATAAATATTAATGAGTTTGAAAATATAGATGATGATTAAAATCATGTTATAATGTGATTATTTTATACACATAGTTTCTTAGACTTTAATAGGCTAATTTATATCGTCAAAAACTTTTTTGTTATCTACAAAGAAATAGTCAATTTTATAATGCTTTTTATCTTTAACAATGTCGTTAAGATTTAAATAGCTAAAACTGCTAACTTCAATGCCAGATTTGTGATATTCATTGACAAGGTTTCTATCTATCATTTGTCTTGGAATACAGACTATTGATACAATATCTCTTAATTTTCCTTTTAACACTCCTTTTACATACCACCCTGAGCTTTTTCCTATATTATTCGTAGCCAATGGATTTTTAATTTCCCCATTATGGGATTTAAAAACAATATGATTTTCTTTTATAATAACTGAAGGTGACTTACACCAGTATGAAAAACAAAATTTAGATGTTGGGGTTAGTTTGTTGAGTGAATAAATAACCTCAGGTAACCATGAAACATATATAGTTCTATCTGAAAGTTTCTTTTTTACGATGTGATCGAGTATATTTTCTTCGTAACCAAAGTCTTTTATATCAATTAATAGTTTTGTTTTTTTATTTTTATGATTTGCTATAATCTCCAAAACTTGATCAAGGCTTGGTATTGATTTAAATCTTCCTTTTAAAATATTGAAATTACTAAATTTTACGGTATTAATTTTATGAGACAATCCTTTGATATCGATTGCTTCAGGATCATGATAAACAACTGGGGTGCCGCATTTAGCAATTCTTATATCGAATTCAACATTAGGAACCTCATAATCTAAGGCAGCCCTAAGGCCATCTGCTGAATTTTCAATTTTACTAAAAGTTAAAAAACGATGAGAAATTAGTTTTATTTTACTATCCATATTATATTTCATAAATCTAAATATTATTCACTATATGCAGAGAACAATTTAAGAGGAAGTTTTTTTCCTTTTATTTATACGCCTTTTTGCCCTTCTTTCTTCTCGTAATTTTACTAATGGTGGCATCCTTGAGGGTAGAATTTTTAATATACTTTGCTTTTTATCAATAGGCATTTGAGACCAATAAGATATTTCATCTTGGGTTCTACCACAGCCAAAACAATATCCACTCTCTTGTTCCATTGAACATATAAGCTTACATGGGTTATCTTCTTCTTCAATGAACAATTTTTCTGTATTTTTGTCAGTCACAATATTGTCCTCTGAATTTAAATTTACCTTAATTTACTCCATAATTATTAATATAAATTATGTAAATATTGTATTTCTTGATATTTGATCTTCCCATTTATTCTAATCATAATAGATATCGACTATAATAAATACATATTATCATTGAAAATATTATATTTTTACTACATTTATTTAATTTTAAATATACTTTCAGTTAATCACAAAATAGAATTATAAAGGATCAATAAAGTTCAATGGCTAATTCTTCTTATTACAAACCCGAAACAATAGCGTTGCATACTGGCTATAAGCCTGAGTCAGATCACGGTTCGCGTGCTGTTCCAATTTATCAAACTACTAGTTATGCTTTTGATGGCGTTCAAATGGCATCCTCATTGTTTAATGTAGAGCAGGGCGGCCATATATATTCAAGAATATCTAACCCCACAGTAGCTGTTCTAGAGCAGCGTATGGCTGCTCTTGAGGGTGGTACTGGGGCTATTTGTACTGCCTCTGGCATGTCGGCTTTGTTTTCTACTTTTATTACATTGTGTTCAGCGGGTGATCATATTGTTTCATCAGAACAAATATATGGTTCTACTGCTACAACTTTAAGATACACCTTAAAAAGATTTGGTATAGAATGTGACTTCATACCTATAAACGATATGGATGCCTTAAGATCTTCTATAAGGCCGAATACTAAATTAGTTTTTTGTGAGTCAATTTCTAACCCAGGTATGGAAGTATCCAATCTTCCGGAAATATCTAAATTAGCCAATTCGTTCGGCCTTCCTGTTGTTGTTGACGCTACATTTGCTACTCCATCTTTGAGTCGACCAATAGAACATGGAGCAAATATTGTTGTTCATTCCATTACTAAATGGATCGGTGGTCATGGTAACTCTATTGGTGGCTGTATTATTGATGGAGGAAACTTCAATTGGGGGTGTTTAAATAAAAAAAAGAAGAATAAATTTCCTGAATTAACAGACCCGTATGCACCTTTTCACGGTATAAGCTTTTGGGAAGAATTCGGACCAACAGCCTTCGTTATGAAAGTCAGAAGTGAGGCCATGCGTGATATTGGGGCTGCACTTTCACCTAATAATGCTTTTTTAATATTACAGGGTCTGGAGACCTTAGATTTAAGAATGCGTAAGCATGTTGAAAATACAAAAGCTTTACTAGAATGGCTTAAATCTCAAGATGGAGTATTGTGGGTTAGGCACCCGGAGATGCGAGATGATGAACATATAAAGAAAATGTTCCCAAATGGTGCTGGTTCTATGATTTGTTTTGGAGTTGCTGGTGGCAAAAAAGGAGGTGCAGCTTTTATAAATTCATTATCTTTATCTACCCATTTAGCTAATGTTGGAGACAGCCGTACACTTGTTCTTCATCCTGGCAGTACTACGCACTCACGTCTTACAAAAAAAGATATGAAGTCTGCAGGTATTAGTGAAGATTTAATCAGAGTGTCAGTAGGTATTGAAAATATAGAGGATATAAAAACCGATTTCAAAACGGGATTAAAGTCAGCACTAAGAGCCATCAAGTAATGTTAGTACAAGTAAATAAATTAAATGTGTTTGTTGCCACCGGAGGAAAAGACTTTGATTCAAGTTTGCCAACTATACTTTTTTTACATGGGAGCGGAGGAGACCACAGAACATGGGCGATGCAAACCCGATGGTTTGCCTTTAACGGTTTTTCAGTTTTAGCGCCAGATCTACCGGGTCACAGTCTATCTGATGGAAATGCATTTGAAACTATCGAAGAAAGTGCCGAATGGTTGGAAAAGTTTTTAAAATACATAGGTGTAGATAAGGTCCATTTAGTAGGACATAGTCAAGGTTTTTTAACGGCACTAGTATACGCTGAAAAAAACTCAAAGGCTGTTTCTTCAATTACTGCTATTGGAACAGCAGCCGAAATTCCTGTAAATGAACATTTAATAAAAACTGCAGAAGTTAACAGAGATAAAGCGGCTGAAATGATGTGTAATTGGGGATTTGGACCTTATGCGCATAAAGGTATCAGTTCTGTACCAGGAATGCAGCCAATTGGGATATCAAGAGCTATAATGAAAAATAATCCACTTGCGGTAGACCTCAGGGCCTGTGCCGCTTTTAAAAGAGGTAATGATATTTCTAAGAAGTTATCCATGGATAGACATTGTATTTTAGCAAGTCATGATAAAATGACGCCTATGAAGGCCGGTTTATTACTTGCAAAAAATATGTCAATTGTTCCTACGGTTATTGAAAATGCAGGTCATATGTTGCCTATAGAGGCTCCCAAAAAAACGTTAAATGCCTTAAGGCAGTTTATTGAAACTATAGAGAGATAGATAATGAATATCAGAAAAGTTGCAGTTATTGGCGCTGGTACAATGGGAGCAGGAATAGCTGGTCAGGCAGCAAATGCTGGCTGCGAAGTATTGTTGTTGGATTTACCAAGCGAGAATAAAAACCCTAACTTATTAGCTCAAAAGGGATTAAATAGAATAAACAACCCTCAAGAATCTGGTTTAATAAGCCCAGCAACAGCACAACGAATAACTGTTGGCAACATCCGCGATGATTTTCATAAATTAGCAGAATATGACTGGATTGCAGAGGCAATTCTAGAAAGATTAGACTTAAAAAAGCAGCTTTATAATAAACTTGATAAAGTATGTAAAAAGACATCAATAATATCATCTAATACATCCACAATACCCATAAAGTTATTGGTAGAAGACATGCCATTAGATTTTAAAAAACGATTTGCAATAACCCATTTTTTTAATCCAGTAAGATTTATGCCACTTCTTGAATTAGTATCTGGGGAAGACACAGAACCTGAAGTTATAGCTGTTCTTCATGATTTTTGTGATAGAAGATTGGGAAAAGGAGTAGTTTTATGTGCTGATACTCCAGGATTTCTTGGTAATAGAGTGGGGTGTTTTGCTATCCAGACAGCCTTACATATGGCTAATAATATGGGCATTAGCCCTCAAGAAGCTGATGCAATTTTTGGTCGTCCAATGGGAATTCCCAAAACAGGTGTTTTTGGTTTATATGACTTAATTGGTATAGACCTAATGAGTGATGTATCTTCAAGTTTAGTATCAATTTTAAAGCCAACTGATGACTTTCATAATTTTGGAGCAAAGCTACCAATTATGGAAAATATGATTCAAAATGGTCAAATGGGTAAAAAAACTGGTCAAGGTTTTTACAGATTATTCAATGGATCCAAGCAGGTTATAAATCTTAAGACAGGTGAATACGAAAATATTAAAAATTTGAATATTCCTATAGCAGCCCAGGCTGAAAAAAACGGAATCATGCATCTATTTAATAATGGAGATGTATACGGGGAGTATGCATGGAAAGTTATGTCGCGAATACTAACATATGCTGCTAATTTAATTCCAGAGGTTGGTGATAGTCCAGAAGCAATAGATGATGCAATGAAAATGGGATATAATTGGATAAAAGGCCCTTTTGAATTAATAGATGAGATTGGTTCTGATTATTTAATGTCGCGTTTAGAAAAAGAAAAAAGAAATATTCCTGAGTATCTTAAAGTAGCAAAGGGTAAGAAATATTATAACGGATTAGATGTACTTACGGTAAATGGTGATATTAGATCTATAAAGCGTCCTGAAGGAACTCTTAGATTTAATGATATGAAAAAAACTTTAATTCCTGAGGGTTCTAATCACGATGCAAGTTGGTATAATATTGATGGATTAGCACTTGTTGAGTTTCACTCCAAGGCTAATGCACTTGGGCAAGAATCCATGCTTATACTTGAAGAGGCTATAAGTGCAGTCACTCGCTTTGAAATGAAAGGAATTATTGTACATAATGACTCTCAGCACTTTTCATGTGGAGTAAATCTCAATAGTGTACGTTTTTTCTATAATAATGAAGATTGGGATGGTTTAGATAGATTTTTAAAACATTTTCAACAAACCGTCCATAAATTAGCAGTTGCTAAATTCCCAACTATAGTAGCACCAGTAGGGCTATCTTTAGGCGGGGGTTTTGAAGTCGTACTTCATGCCAAAGAAGTAATATGTCATGCTAATTCTAACATGGGTTTAGTTGAGTCAGGTGTTGGGTTAATACCGGCAGGAGGTGGATGCAAAGAGACTCTCTATCGTTGGATAGAAAATAAAAATGGAGATGTAAAAAGTGCTGCTTGGGAAGCTTTTTATTCTTTGGGATACGGGAAAACTGCTAGTTCCCCTATTAATGCGATAGAATTGGCGATGTTAAGAGATAATGATACTTATGAAAATAACAGAGACCGAATATTAAGTTCATCTATTAAGTCTCTTAGTACCCAAAAAAAACAAAAACCCTTTGATAGACGACCTATAAAAATGACAGGAAAAGATGTGTTCGATGATATGGTTAATTGGGCTAAGGACATGGAGGTAAAAGGTAAGCTTTGTCCGCATGATGTAATTGTATCGACTGAAATAGCACGAATTTTAACTGGAGGAGATGTAGAACCAGGTACTTTATGGACAGAACAGGATTTATATGATGCTGAAAGAAAAGCATTCTTAAAATTAGTCAAAACTAAATCAACTCAAGCAAGAATAAACTCACTGCTTGATGATGGAAAAACATTGAGAAATTAATATGCCTTTAGATTTCGAAAATTTAAAAAAAAATAATGCTAATTACGTTAACTTAACACCGCTGTCTTTTTTGAATAGGACTGCAGATATATATCCTGAAAGAACGGCAGTAATTTATAATGATGTGAACTATAACTGGGAACAAATACGCAAAAGATGTTTAAGTATCGCAGCATTTCTTAAAAGTAGGGGTATAGGAAAAAATGATACTGTTTCTTTATTAACATTTAATACACCTGAGATGTTTGAAGCTCATTATGCAGTTCCTATGTCTGGAGCTGTTCTTAATACAATTAATACTCGTTTAGATGCTAATACTATTGGATATATAATTGATCACTCTGAGTGTAAAATTTTTATCGTAGATAGAGAGTTATGGCCTGTTTTACAGAAAGCTTTATCAATTTCTAAAACTAAACCTGAAATTATTATAGTTGATGATCCGTCGGCTAAAAATAAGCCTGAATTACCTAATAAATTTACGCCCTATCAGGATCTTCTCAATTGTGATTATAAGAGCAAATCTTTCTTTACTGTTGATGATGAGTGGCAAGCACTTTCATTAAATTATACCTCTGGTACAACAGGTCGCCCTAAAGGAGTTGTTTACCATCATCGAGGTTCTTATCTCATGAGCATGGGAACTGCAGCTTCATGGGGGCTTCCTATGCACCCGAAATACCTATACACCGTGCCTATGTTTCATTGCAATGGTTGGGGTCATGTTTGGACTATTACATTAATGGCAGGAACTACTGTTTGTCTGCGAGCCTTTGCGCCAGATGAAGTTTTTAAACTTATAAAAAAACATAATATTACTCATTTTGGAGGGGCTCCTATTGTATTAAATATGCTTGCTACAGCGCCAGAGGAATCTCAAATTATATTTGATAACAATGTCGAGGTAATGACAGCAGGAGCACCACCTGCCGCTAGTGTTCTAGAGGAGATGTCAAAATTTAATTTTAATGTAACCCATGTTTATGGATTAACTGAAACATATGGACACATTCTCCAGTCTGCGCAGCAAGATGATTGGTCTAAAAAAACTATAACTGAACAAGCGCGTTTGAAATCTCGTCAAGGCGTTCGATTTAGCATGACAGAAGAAGTGAAGGTAATTGATGATAATGGCTTGTCTGTTCCACATGATGGAATAACTATGGGTGAGATTTTCATACGTGGAAACACAGTTATGAAGGGTTATCTCAAAGATCATAAAGCAACGGAGCAGGCTTTTAAGTCCGGATATTTCGGATCTGGTGATCTCGGTGTTATTCATTCAGATGGTTATATTGAGCTAAAGGATAGAGCTAAAGATATAATTATATCGGGTGGAGAGAATATCTCATCGGTCGAAATAGAGAAAGTAATTTACCAATATCCATCTGTAAAAGAAGTAGCAGTTGTTGCAATGCCTGATAAAAAGTGGGGAGAGGTTCCCTGCGTATTTGTAGAGTTAAAGTTAGGGCAAGATGCTAAAGAAATAGAAATTATTAATTTTTGTCTGGATAAAATGGCTCGCTTTAAGCGTCCTAAAAAAGTTGTTTTTGGAGAATTACCACTTACAGCTACAGGAAAAATTCAAAAAAAGGTACTACGTGACCGCGCTGGTAAAATGGCAAAAAATTTAAATTGATCATTAATACGGATATAAATGATAATCTTCCAATTATTGTCGGTGTTGGACAAGTTGTTAAGAACTGGAATGGTAAAGATTCAAATGATGCACCAAACCCAGTTGAAATTATAAAAGAAGCAATTGAAGTTGCACTGAGTGATGTTTCTGATCTCGATTTAAGAGAAGAGATAGACTATGCTTCTATAATAAGAACATTTTCAGACTCTCTACCAATGTCTTATAATCCTTTTGGAAAAATTATTAATTTGCCTGCTGCTGTCATGCAGGCCTTAAAAATTAAACCTCAAAAGGTGATGTATACAAGCGCAGGTGGAGAACAGCCCCAACTTCAAGTTTCAAAAATTTCAGAAAAACTTTATAATAAAGAAATAGAGTTTGCCGTTTTGGCAGGAGGCGAGGTAAATGGCGCACTTAAAAAAGCCGTTAAGTCTGGAGTTGTACTAGAATGGGCATCTGACGTTGATTTTAAGGTGTTGGACAATGGACCAAAAATAGATTTTATAACTGAGTATGAAATAAAAAACGGTTTGGGCCTACCTCCACAGACATATGCAAGTATGGAAGAAGGTCTTCGATCTAGGCTTAAAATGTCTATTTCTGAATATGAAAAATATACAAGTAAAATTCTTTCTAAATTATCCGAAGTCGCATCTAAGAATGAGTATGCTCAATTTCCAAAATACCTTTCTCCATCTTTCTTATCCACTCCTTCAAAATACAACTATAGATTATACAATAATTATTTAAAATGGAGTATAGCTCAAGACTCCGTAAATCAATCTTCTGCAATAATAATTACAACTGTTAGAAAAGCAAAAGAACTATCTATACATCAGGATAAATGGGTTTATTTACATGGATACTCTAACATTGATGATACATTTGTGACACAAAGACCAGATATTTCTAAATCGGATGCTATAGATTTAGTTATTAATAAGGTTTTGAGTATCTCTAATCTGAAAGCGAGAGATATTACCTACAGGGATATTTATAGCTGTTTTCCAATAGTTTTAATTTTAGCTGCAGAGGCATTAGAGATTGATCCAATTCAAGAATGTTTAACTGAAACGGGTGGCCTCCCTTTTTTTGGCGGACCGGGAAATAATTATTCTTCTCATGGAATAGCTGCTTTGGTTGAAAGATTAAGAAAGAATAGGGGTTCTTTCGGGCTAGTTTTAGCTAATGGAGGCTTTATGAGCAAAGAATCAGCGGGTATTTACTCCACTTTAGTTCCTGATAATTGGTCAATAATTGATAATCAAGACATTCAGAATTTTATTGATAATAGACCTGTTATCAATTTACTAAATGAAAATTGCAAAGCTAATATAGAAGGTTTCTGTCTAGAGTATAATAGAGATATTCCTCAGTCAGGCTATGTTATTGCTAAAAATGAACGAGGAAGAATACTCGCTAAAATAAAACCTAACAGTACTGATATGTTGAAACTTCTCGCTACTAATGGGGATGTTGTTGGAAAAACTGCTGAATTTTCTCATGATAAAGGTTATAATTATATTATTGATTTATATTTATAAAAATCAATAATATAATTTATCAGGAACTTGAATTATTTACGGACTTAATTAATGCAAACAACATCACCAGATATCATATCAAAATACGTAAAGGCTGGCTGGTGGGGAGAGGTTACCCTAAATTCTATATTTGAATCTGCTGTTAAAGATAACCCAAATTCATTGGCAATATGTGATCCAATTAACCGTGATAAAATGGTTTCTGGTGATACGCTCCGCTTATCTTTTTCTGAATTAGAGGCACATGTGGAGCATATAGCTCATTGTCTATATGAAAATGGTTTGCGTAAAAATGATAAAGTTATTTTACAAATGCCTAATGTAGTAGAAATTGTATTAGTTTATTTAGCTGCATCGCGGCTTGGATTAATAATTAGCCCAGTGGCAATCGAATATGGTCATCATGAATTAAAGTTCATTGGCGACATTATAAAACCCAAAGCATATATCGCCTTTAAAGAATTTAAAAATCTAGATTTTGGAAATATTCAAGGAGCTATATTCGAAAAGAGCTGTAGAGTGCTATTATTTGGTATTGAAGGTGATTTTGGAATTAAAGATCAGGGATTTGAAGAATATCTAAAATATAAAAACTCTATTAAAGTTGAAGCCAATGATATCATGACTATTTGTTGGACTTCAGGTACTACAGGTAGATCTAAGGGTGTTCCTCGTAGTCATAATCATTGGCTATCTTCAACTCTTGCAAGTGAAGATGCGATTAGACTGAAAAATGGTGCGGTAATGCTGAATCCCTTTCCCTTTATTAATATGGCGGCTATAGGTGGATTTTTATTTTATTGGCTAAAACTGAGGGGTAGGTTAATACTTCATCACCCATTTGATCCAAACGTTTATTTAGAACAAATTCAAAATGAAAAAGTTGAATATACAATTGCTCCGCCTGCTGTATTAACCAGATTGTTACAAATTAAGGAACAAATTAAGGCTAACTTTGATTTATCCTCTTTGCGTGTTATTGGATCCGGTAGCGCTCCCTTAAGTAAAGAAATGGTAAAGGGCTTTGAAGATGAATTTGATGTTAATATAATAAATATATTTGGTTCAAATGAAGGCATGGCAATTTTAAGCAGCCCAAGTGATGTTCCGGATCCGGAGTTAAGAGCCTCATTTTTTCCAAGGTTTGGACGACATGAGTTTAAATGGGATAATAGAATATCTAATCAAATAAAAACAAAATTAATTGACCTTGAAACAGGAGTTGAAATAGTTGAACCGTCTACTCCTGGGGAGTTACTAATATCAGGTGCTACTGTTTTTGATGGTTACTATGAGTCACCTAAAGATAATAAAGAAGCATTTAGTATAGATGGGTACTTTAGAAGCGGTGATCTCTTTGAGATAAGTGATGAAAATAATCAATTTTATAAGTTCGTAGGAAGATGTAAATCACTCATAGTTCGTGGTGGAGTAAATATTTCTCCTGAGGAGCTCGATGAATTAATTTCTTCCCATGAGAATATTGCTGAGGCTGTTGTGGTAGCATATCCCGATAATATAATGGGTGAAAAAATATGCGCTGTTTTAGTTCCACATGAAAACAAGGTGGTAACATTATTGGATATTTGTTCTTATTTAGAAGAGAAAAAAGTAGCTAAATTTAAATGGCCCGAAAGATTACTTACAATCAAGGCATTACCAAGAAATGCAATGAATAAAGTTGTTAGAAGTGAATTAGCGAAATTAATCAAGCATGACAACTAGGTCCGAACTAATGTGGTAATAATATAACAGTCATTACTTTATTATTACTTCATGGTTGCAACCATTAAAAATCTGAAATAGTTTAATAAAATATAATAAAAAGATGTCAAAGATTCTAAGGGGAGAAAATTATGACAAAATCTAAATTAATTAGTGCTTCTATATTAGCGCTTTCAATCGCAGTTCCAGCTCAAACTGTATTTGCACAATCGCTTGATGAAATTATTGTAACTTCTCAAAAGCGAGAGCAGGGGCTTCAAGAAGTGCCTATTTCTATTTCTGCTGTATCTGGGGCAACCATCGAAAATAGAAGTATAGATAGTATGATGGATTTGTCTGCTTCTGTTCCAAATTTTAATATTCAAGAAAACCAAATTGACAGTACATTAATGATACGTGGTGTTACGACTGGGAATAATAAGGGGTTTGAGCAGTCTGTTGGTTTGTATTTTGATGGCATCTCATATGGACGTAGTCAGTTAATTCGAACTCCTTTGGTTGACTTGGAAAGAGTTGAAGTATTGAGAGGTCCGCAACCTACATTATTTGGTAAAAATGCGATTGCTGGTGCGGTTAATGTTGTTTCTGCAAAGCCTACTGATGAGTTTGAGGGAAAATTATCAGCCTCTTATGAAATTGAACAAGAAGAAACTCAAATATTAGGTGTAGTATCTGGTCCTTTATCTGAAAACCTTAATGGACGTTTAACGGCGTCTTATCGTGATATGGATGGTTGGATAGAAAATACTCGCTTACAAAGAAATGAACCTGCAAGAGAAGAGTTTTATCTCCGCGGTCAGCTAGCATATGATGATGGTGGTCCTTTAGATGTTCACTTTAAGGCAGAATATGCTTCTTTCGATAGCTACGGTTATGCAATGGAAGCTTTAAATCCTCAAGATGGCTATGGCGCGGTTTTTGCTGGCCCTATAGCTGTTGAAACAAATGAAGATTGGGTTAGGTCTAGTGATGATGTTGAGAGTATCAACGAAATGTATAATGGTGTTTTGACTGCCAATTATGATTTCGGAAATCACACATTAACCTCTGTTACTGGATATGTTGAGTATGACACTAAAGAAACAGTAGATGTTGACTATGTCGGATTGGAAATACTTGATGGCACTAATCAAACTGAAAAATACAGTCAGTTTTCTCAAGAATTTAGAATTGCTTCTCCGGGCGGAGAAAGACTAGATTATATTGCTGGTGTTTTCTACCAAAATGGTAAAGCTGATGTTACTGACCAGGTCTTTTTAGGAAGTTTTCTTTCTCTTGCAGGTCCCCCAGTATCATTATTAGTGGATTCTTATTGGGATCGTGAATATGCGCAATCTTCAGATTTATTTTCTGCATTTGCTCAAGGTGATTATAATATATCTGATAGGTTAACTTTAACGGCTGGTGCAAGATTTTCTCATGAAAATAAATCTGGCTCACGTGACCTAGACATCGAAGCTTTACCAGGTAATGCAGCGCCGAATGCGCCTACATTAGCAGCGTTATGGGCGGGAGTTTTAAATGTTGGTGCTCATGAAATTGCAGGTGATCGTAAAGAGGACAGTTTTGATCCTTTAGTAAGATTACAATATAAAGCTTCTGAAAACATGATGTTACATGCTTCTTACACACAGGGCTCTAAAGCCGGTGGATTTGATATTCGTAGTAATTCAATTCCAGGTACACCAGGAATTGGTAACCCAGGAACTTTTGAATTCGAAGGTGAAAAAGCTACAAACTATGAATTAGGAATGAAGTTCAATTCAGATCGAGCTAGAATGAACGTTAGCTTATTTCAAACAGATTATGACGATTTGCAAACAAATATCTTTGATGGCGTATTAGGCTTTTTAGTTCAAAATGCATCCGCTGCTAAAGTAAAAGGTATAGAGGCTGACACAAGATTCTTAATAAGTGATAATCTCGAGTTTTATGGATCTGCTGCGTACCTCGATTATGAATATACTAGTTTTCCAGATAGCCAATGTGCTTATCAAGAGACGCCAACAAATGGTACTTTTTGTGATAGAAGTGGATTTACAGTTCCCTATGCACCTGAGTTTTCAACTAATTTTGGTTTAGATTATACACGTGATATTTCGGATAGTTTAGAAATGGACTTTAATGTCAATGTTGATACGTCTTCGAGTTATTTCTTAGTTACAAATTTGGATAATAATCTTGTTGAAGATGGTTTCACCAAGCTTGGTGGTGTTTTAGGCCTAGCTAGTAAAGACGGAAACTGGCGTTTATCAATTATTGCAGATAACCTTACTAATGAAAGAATTAAAGTAATTGGCGGTACTTTGCCATTAGCAAGAACATTTGTTCAATTAGCATCTGGTGGTGCTTTAGATGGAATTGCTTACGATGCAATCTATGCCCGCCCTAGAAATATTACGTTCAAATTGGACTATAATTTCTAGTTTAAATTTAAATTCTAAGTAACTAAAAAACCGAGGTTTTCCTCGGTTTTTTTTTGTTCAATAGAAAGGTTTTTGTGGGTAGGGCCTAAGTTTAGCCTCTCTTATAGCTAGTCCATTGCCATCATATTGTGTTGCAACAATTATATCTGGTGCT
>CAJQGR010000002.1 GCA_905477785.1 uncultured Hellea sp. | reverse complement strand
GAGAAAAGGAATAGCAAGTGCTTTATTATCTGTAGCTGAAACAGAATTAAAAAATAATGGCACAAATATACTATTTCTTGAAGTTGCCGAGGATAATCACCCTGCAATAAATTTTTATAAAAAAGAGGGATTTGAACCCATAGGTAGAAGGCCGTCCTACTATAGGAGAGCCACTGGAAGAGTTGCAGCAATTACTTACCGTAAATATCTTGCCGTATAGCATGAACTAGGCTAAACTTTATACATGATTAGTTGGATAGAAAAAAAATGTACTGAGCGTGGTTTGCGAATGACAGATCAGAGGAAAGTAATAGCTAAAGTTCTTTCACAGGCCAATGACCATCCTGACGCAGAAGATTTATATTCACGTGCTTCAGCCATTGACCCAAAAATTTCTTTAGCAACTGTTTACAGAACAGTGAGGCTTTTTTCTGAAGCAGGCATTATTGAAACGCATGACTTTAGAGATGGTCGTGCTCGTTATGAAACTACTGATGATGACCATCATGATCACCTTATTGATGTTACTACAGGGGATGTTGTAGAGTTTGTTGATGATGAAATAGAGAAATTACAGCATAAAATTGCTGAAAAGCTTGGTTATGAGTTAGTTGATCATCGCCTTGAGCTTTATGGACGAAAAATTAAATAATAACTGCCTATCTATTTTTATAATTTAAAATTTCTGCTGAAAACAAGTAGTACTTGCAGAAGTCACTTCTTCCGATTATATGCCTAAGTCAAAAGATTATGAGAGAAATTTAAATGACAGTTTTGTTACCGCGCGATAAAAACGCGTCACGTAACATCAAGCAATCAAAGTCCGAGTCAGGATATAAAACCGCTGATGTTAATAAAAATAAGCCTCGTGATATTAATAAACCTTCAATTTTATATAATAATAAAAAAATTAATGATAATGCAAAAAAGGTTTTTATCAAAACCTACGGTTGTCAGATGAATGTATATGATAGCGAGCGAATGGTAGATGTATTGTCACCAATAGGTTACATGCCTGTCGAAACGCCTGAAGATGCAGATTTAGTAATTTTAAATACCTGCCATATAAGAGAAAAGGCGGCTGAAAAAGTTTACTCTGAGTTGGGAAGAATTCGCCAATTAAAGAAAAAAAATAATCCTGGAATGAAAGTTGCAGTCGCCGGTTGCGTTGCACAAGCTGAAGGTTCAGAAATCAAGCGCCGTGCCCCAGTTGTTGATATGGTTCTAGGTCCTCAGACTTATCATAAATTACCTGAAATGATTGCTAAAGTTCACAGAAATTCTGGCGAAGTATTGGAAACCGATTTTGATACTTTAGAGAAGTTTGATAATCTACCAGAGACACGTCATGTAAAAGGCTTTTCATCTTTTCTTACTATTCAAGAAGGATGTGATAAATTTTGCACATTTTGTGTAGTTCCATATACACGTGGAGCTGAGGTATCACGTCCTGTAGATCAGATTATAAATGAAGCACGTAATTTAGCTTCACAAGGAGTAAGAGAAATTACATTAATAGGTCAGAATGTGGATGCTTACAGTATAATGGGGCCAAATTTCAAACAATGGGGTTTGGGTGAACTTATAAGCCATATTGCATTGATAGGTGGTATCGATAGGTTACGTTTTACTACTTCACACCCTAGGGATATGGATGACAATTTAATATCCATACTAGGAGCAGAACCGAAATTAATGCCCTATTTGCATCTTCCTATTCAGGCTGGTTCGGATAAAGTTTTAAACGCTATGAACAGAGGCCATACTTATCAAGAATATAAACTTTTAATTGACAAGATTCGGTCATCTCGTCCTGATATAGCCCTATCTGGCGACTTTATTGTGGGATTTCCGGGTGAAACAGAAACTGACTTTCAGCAAACAATGAGATGTGTTGAAGAAATAGGTTATGCCAGTTCATTTTCTTTTAAATACTCTGTGCGACCGGGTACTCCTGGTGCTAGTTTACCTCAACAGGTCTCTGAAGATGTTAAATCAGACCGCTTGAAAAGGTTGCAGGACTTACTTTATTCTCAACAACTTGAGTTTAATGAATCTTTAGTTGGTCAGACCTTAGACGTTTTAATTGAAAATGTTGGTCGTGGAGAAAACCAACTTTTTGGTCGAAGTCCTTATTTGCAGGGTACACACTTTAATGGATCTGCCGATTTAATTGGCCAAATAAGGCCAGTTTTAATTACCAAAGCTGGACGTAATTCACTTTCAGGAGAGTTGGTGCAGGAATAATATTATATTTATAAATAGATATTTTTACTGAGTAAAATTTATAAGTTTTAATATTTATTTATTAGTAATTTTAGTCTTCTATAGACAATTAGTATTTATTGCATCTAATATCGTTCTATGTCGAAAGAAACCCAAGTACTAGAATTTTCTGATACAGATTTAGTGAGAAAAATGTGTGGTCCAAATCATGCTAATTTGGCTCTTATTGAAGAAGCTTTTGGCGTCTATATCGAAGCTCCTGGAACATCAGTTCACATCAATGGAGATGGACCAAGTATAGCCAGAGCTGGAGAGCTTATAAAAGAAGTTTATCAAAGGTTAGAAAGGGGCTGGCCGTGTGGTATTTCTGATATAAGAGCTTTGATAAAGGCAATCGGAAAGGGCAAGGTAAAGGCTGCTGCAGCTGATGCTATAATACCTTTCCCAAGAAGGTCTCCAATAGTTCCTAAAACCCCAAGGCAGGAAAAATTTATACATGCCATGCGTGATGAAACTATCTGTTTTGGTGTAGGGCCTGCAGGAACAGGAAAAACTTTTTTAGCAACCGCTTATGGCGCCTCTCTTTTAGCACGGGGTGAAGTAGCTCGTTTTATTGCATGTCGACCTGCGGTTGAAGCCGGGGAGAGGCTTGGTTTTTTACCGGGGGATCTAAATGAAAAAGTAGACCCTTATATGCAACCCATATGGGATGCACTCCATATGGTATTAGGACGAGATGAGGTTGACCGTCGCCGCGCATCGGGAGATATAGAAGTTGTACCTCTAGCATTTATGAGGGGTAGAACTTTATCAGATGCATTTGTTGTAATAGATGAAGCACAAAATGCAACAATACCTCAAATGAAAATGGTGCTAACCCGCTTGGGCGAACGAGCAAAATATGCTGTAACAGGAGATCCAAGTCAAAGTGACTTGCCTTCGGGTACAACCTCTGGTTTGGCACACGCTTTAAATATACTGAAAGGAATTAGGGGGATAGAGCAGGTAGTCTTTGAGGCTTCAGATGTTGTGCGTCATCCATTAGTAGGACGAATAGTGAATGCGTATGAAAAAGCCTCTAAGTCCAAAGGCGGAATTCCGAAATAGTGGCCCAAACTCCTTTCAATTTTGATGTGAGTGTAAGGGCAAGGCCTTGGGTAAATTATGAATCTTATATAAAAGGTATTACTCCTAGTGTAATTCAAAAAATACTAATACTACTAGAGAGGCCAATAGCGAACGAACTAAGTATTGCATTGGTGGATGATAAAGAAATTCAATCTTTAAATAAGAAATTCCGTAATAAAAATAAAGCAACGAATGTTTTGTCTTTCCCAAGTAACGGGCCCACACCTATACTGGGCGAAATCATATTGTCTTATGAAACCTTGAAAAAAGAAGCTGAAGAACTATTTATCCCATTCGAGCACCATTTAATTCATATGATGGTTCATGGTTTTCTCCACCTTCAGGGTTTTGACCATCAAACAGACCAAGAAGCTAATATTATGGAGAAGTTAGAAGTTCGAGTACTTTCAGAGTTGAATATTGACAATCCCTATAAAATCGAAGACGAGTAATTTCTGATGATTAAAAACAAAAGCCCTTTTGGCTTCCTCCTTAAGTTAATAGGCCTCAAACCAACCCAAGTTGTCTATAATGTAGGTGATGCGGTTTTAAATAATAAAAATGACTCAATACAAGAGGAAATGGTTGATGCTGCTCAGCGTTTTCATCTTGTCACTGTAGAAGACGTTATGGTTCCGTTGGCAAATATAGTAGCTATTGATGTATCTGCGTCTTTGACAGAACTCTCAAAAACTTTTGAAACAGCTGGGCATTCACGTCTTCCTGTTTATAAAGATTCTTTAGACAATCCGGTTGGAATGGTGCATATTAAAGATGTCTTGCCGTACCTTTTGTTCGATGCGAAAGGTCGACAATCAAAAACTTACCCCAATAAAAAAATAATTCGTAGTATCTGTCGGCCTGTTCTTTTTGTTCCACCATCTATGTTAGCGCAAGATTTATTAAATCGAATGCAGGCTCGTAGGTCGCATATGGCTATTGTTGTTGATGAATATGGTGGGACAGATGGGATTGTTACTATTGAAGATCTCATAGAGGAAATTGTAGGTGAAATAGAAGATGAACATGACGATGTTGATCATGCAATACAAGTGATATCAGATAAGGGCGGGCATCTTGTATGGGAAACTGATGCGCGTACCAATATAAATGATTTCGAAAAAATACTTGGCCGAGATTTTGCTACCCCAGATGAAGAAGATGATGTTGATACTTTGGGCGGTCTAATTTTTACTCTTGCTGGACGGGTTCCAGAGCGTGGTGAAATCATACGTCACCCGGACGATATAGAGTTTGAGGTCATTGATGCTGACCCCCGACGTGTAAAGCGACTTCGTATAAGTGACACGATAAATAAAAACCTGTTAAAACAAGAAAAGTGATACCAATTAAATCTTCATTTATGAATTCATCAAGGAGCGGGCAATTATATTCCTTAGCTTTGGGTGTTATAGCTATATTGGGTCAGGCCCCTTTTCATTTGTGGTTTATAACTATTATTTGCGTAGCGTGCCTGGTAGCTCGGCTTAAATTAGCTAGAGAAAAAAGTAAGCCAATTATTTCAGGTTTTAGTGAGGCCTTTTGCTTTGGATTTGGATATTTTATCGCAGGAACTTATTGGATTGGTTCTGCTTTTATCGCCAGGGGTACCGAATTTATAATAATTATGCCGCCTATGGTGATATTCTTAAGTTTAATATTGGCTTCTTTTTGGGGATTGGCTGGCGCTCTTTTTAGTAAGGCGCAAAAAAGTGGTTTAGTCGATTATTTTGGTTTCGTTTCCTTATTCTTTTTGGCAGAGTTTATTCGTGGAACTATATTTGGAGGCTTACCATGGAACTTATTGGGTTATATCTTCGAGGCCGGGGGGCCAATTTCTCAGTCTGCTTCTATATGGGGAGTTTATGGTTTAACCTTTTTTGCATTAAGCTTGGGTTATTTGGTTTATATTATTATTTTCACAGATTTTAAATGGCAGGGTCTGGTTGTTTTTACTATCGCGACTGGAGCCATATTTTTATTTGGCTCTGCAAGACTGTTAAGTGAAACCTCTGTATATGTTGAGAACGTAAAGTTAAGGATTGTTCAGATTAGATTTGAGCAAAAGGATAAATTCAACTCTTTAAAATCAGTTGAGATTACAAAAAGATATTTATCAGAATCTATATCTCCTGGAATTGAAAATATTACACATATAGTTTGGCCTGAGGGTGCTGTCAGTGGTCTTGCCCTTGAAAATAAGGGCTTGCTATTAGCAATGGGTCAATATTTAGCTCAAAGAACAGAAAATCCTCCTGTCTGGTTGATTAATTCCTTGCGGCATGAATTGCGCTTTTCTAATAAATCAAATAGTCCTATAGATTATTATTACAATACATCAGCTGCCGTTGAATTTGATAATTTAGGTACTCCTTCATTGGCAGCATATAATGATAAGGTACGTTTAGTTCCATTCGGTGAATTTATTCCAGGTGGTAAATGGATGGAAATTCGAAAGGTGCCCGTTATATCTACATCGCTCTTATCTATCTCCTCCGCTCCTAATAAGTTCAATGTTGAGTTTCCTGGTTTACCCCTCGTTAGCTCTCAAATTTGTTATGAAATCATTTTTTCAGGCTTTACTCCAAATCCAAAAAATAAAGAGCGGCCTCAGTGGATTCTTAATCAATCTAATGATGCATGGTTTGGAAATAGTTTTGGACCGTTTCAGCATTCTAATATGGCAGCATATAGGGCTATCGAAGAGGGAGTTCCGGTTGTTCGTGCTGCCGCCAACGGTGTTTCGGGAATTATAAGTCCACTTGGTTATTATGAGCAAT
>CAJQGR010000001.1 GCA_905477785.1 uncultured Hellea sp. | reverse complement strand
AAAGAAGAAAAATTTATATCGGCATCTGAATTTTTACGTACCTATGTTATTAGTTTCTATTACCTTTGCTTTTATCGTTTCAACAAACACTTACTATATTTTCTAAGGAAGATTTGGTAATCCTAGTTTCTTTGAATCAATCATGCATGGATGGAATTACTATCCAGAATATTTATTAACCAATGTGGTTTACGGCCTTGCCTTTTTCTTTTTACTTAAACTTAAAAGAGTTAGCCAATTTATTTCTGTTTTCAAAAGTAATTAGCCATCGAATAATCTAAGACCTATTTAATAAATTTTATTTGTTTGTGAAACTTGTGGTAGTTTCTAATTGGATGGTGGCCAGAGACAGAATCGAACTGTCGACACGAGGATTTTCAATCCACTGCTCTACCGACTGAGCTATCTGGCCTTATAAAAAACAGGGTGAATTATAACAAAAATAACAGACGCCTAAAGAATTAATTAATGAACAGGTTCGAAATTGAACCTATTCATTAATCTAATTTATTTTTTAGAAATCATATCTTATGTTTGCAGAAAGACTTCTGCCTGGTGTCTGATAAGCAAATCCAGTGGTGCTCGGATTCCCGGTATATGAAAGAGCATAATCTTTATCAAGCGCATTATCTAGCCTGACATTGACTGTAAATTTTTCATTGAACACATAATTTGTGACAAGATTTGTAACCATATATCCCCCTATTTTAGCGGTATTATCAGCATCATTATAACGACTTCCTGAACTTATTTGCTCTAAACCAAATATCCAATCTTGAACGTAGTAGTTTAGATGTGCGCTACCATACAAATTTGCTCTTTGTGGAAGATCTTTATCTGTATCTTCATTGTTTGGAGACTCATTGGTCACGCTTCCTTTTATTTGAAGGTTACCTAAAAAATGATCTGCAGCTATTGTCATACCTTGTATCTTAGCCTTGTTTAAATTTTCAGGACGCCAGCCAGTTTCCGCATTACTGATAATAAAATCATCTATTGTATTTTGATAAGCAGTTAAAGAAACTGAAGTTGAATTATCGGAATATTTTAAGCTTGCCTCAATATTTTTAGATTTTTCTGGTTTTAGGTCTGGATTAGCAGAGCTACCGTTATAAAGATAATTAAAGCTTGGCGCTACAAAGGCAGTCCCGAAAGATGAGCTTGCTTTCCATTGGTCATTGATTTGATAAGCGTATCCAATTGAACCTGTGGTTTCATTATCATATTGGCTATTTATATCTTGTCGAAGACTTGTTTGGATAGTATTTTTCTCATATTGTGTATTATATGCAAGTACGAAACCATTATTGTTTCTGTCATCTTTAGCATAAACACTAGTTGTATCAATTTCTTCTTTTAAATAATCATATAAAAGTACTAATGATCCGTAATCAAGATTAATATTATTTTGCCATGCAAGTTGATATTGTGAGGTTTCGTATTTATCAACCACCCCAGCAACATTAGAATAAATTCCATTATCATATTTTTGCTGAGCTGAATATAAATCAGTGCCTTTTCCAATTTTTAGTGATGACTCCCAATTATCGTTTATTTTTCCTGTTAACTTAGTTGAATAGGCTTCTTGTTTGGTTTTATCCTTATAGTTTATAAGAGTCGAATCAAAATTAGCAAAGCGATTATCAAACATATTCCTTCCTGTAGATAAATAATATTGAAAATCGATTTTTACCTTATCGTTAAATTGATGGGTCAAGTTTGAGGTAATACTTCGATTTCTATAGGTATCATCATCAAGATTTCGTGTGTTTGCACCTGCATTATCATTTGGCACAAAAGCTGAAAAGGCATCTGTATTCATTCCAGCGATATTTAATGCAAACGAAGTAGAATCATTACCCGCAGATACACCGGCAGCCATTTCCTTTGTTTTATATCTTCCGTAACCTGCAGAGACATAGGGATGAAATCCTTTCTTGCCTTTTTTTGTAAAAATTTGTATCACGCCTCCAATACCATCTTGGCCATAAAGACTCGATACTGGTCCTCTGACAATCTCAATCCTTTCAATTTGTGACAGAGGTATATTTTGTATTGCTGTAGTACCTGTTGTCGAAGAGCCGACCCTCAAACCATCTATTAAAATAATTGAATGTGTTGAGCTTGTTCCACGAATGTTAATTGATGAGACTTTACCAGGGCCACCTAAATTAGTCACTTCTATACCTGGTTGCTGCTGAAGCAATTGAGGCAGTGATGACAGCCCCGCACGTTTAATTTCTTCTGATGTAATCACAGTTGTATCAGCAATTACATTTTCTTCTTTTTCTGGAACTCTTAAAGGTGTAGTGACTTCAATTTCTTCGAGTGCAAGATCTGCTAAGGCTATCTGTGGTAAAGCTAGTAATAGTGGTAAGGCTTTTTTAAATTTTGACAACTTCTCTCTCCCTAATTTATCCTTCCCCGGATAAATACGTTTATAAATATGAATGTATGAAGAGAGTGTTTATAAAATTGTAAAAATTTTTTAAGAAAAAAGTCTTATCAACAAATATTGCCTCCCCGCA